>NZ_JBHWCL010000105.1:0-33543 GCF_042735125.1 Kitasatospora sp. NPDC059599
CCGGCGACCCGGCGAGGGGACGGGCGGGCGGGCGCGCGGAGCGGTCGCCGGTTCGGACAGCGGGGCCCGTACGGGTGGTCGGACCCCCCCGCGACCGGCTCCGCGCGCCCGGCCGACTACCCGCCGAGCAGGACGCGGCCGGCTACCGGCCGAGCAGGACGCGGCCGGCCATCCGGGTGTCCAGGAGGAGCCCGAGGGCGAGCCGGACCGGCGCGAGGACCTTGTCGTCGCCGGCGATCAGCTCGGGGCTCGACTCCGTTCAGGACAGGCCACGGCGGACGACCGGCCGCCCGCCGTCCGGGCGGCCGGCCAGGCAGATCGGGCCGTGGTTGCGGTGGGCGGTGCCAGGCCGTCCGGACGGCAGCCGACGCAGCGGAACCCTCGTACCCGGTGGCCGCCCCGACGGTGCGGGACGTCCTGGTGCCGCTGTCGGCGGCGTTGCGGCCGGCCGTCGCCGGCGCTGTTCGTGCGTCGGGGCATCGACGGGTCCTCCTTCCTCCCGGCAGGCGCGTCAGGAAATGCCGAACGCTTCGAGCGGAGAAGGGCGGTCGGGCAAGCGGCCGGACGGCCGCCCGGATCAGGATGAGCCGGTTGTCGTCCGTGCAGGCCGGCGTGGACGTCAGCGCGTCGCAGCGCACGCCACGCCGGACGACCGTCCGGTCGCCGGTGCGCAGCACGGCGACGGCGATCGGCGACATCCGGCCGTGGCAGTCACCCGGACGGTCACCGACGTGGTCGAGGGCGTGCCGGGACTGCGGGCAGGCTGGGCCGTGGTTGCGCCGCGTGCCGTCGGCGGCGTACGCGGTGACGGCCGAACCGCAGCAGGCGCAGGCGAAGCCGCGGCCGTGACGGTGTGGGAGGTGCCGGACACCCGGGCTGACCCGTGCCGAGGATGTCTGCGATGACAGCGGAAGCAGGTCGAGTGGCCTCGACCGGAAGGCGGCCGCGGGAACGGTCGTTGCGCGGAGGTGGCCACGAGGACGACGTGGCGAGGCGCACTCGGCGCGGTCCGGAACATCAGGACGCCCTCCCGGTGGGCGCGCGGCCCGAGTCGGCCGGCCGGGAACGTCGCCGGCACACCACGCAGATCGCCCGCGCGCCGGCGGACATCCGCCCGCCCGCACCGGAATCGGGCCGGAGCCCTGCGTCCGCGGAAGGTCCGCCTGCGTTTGACGTCGACGCCCCGGGACCGCGGTCGTCGATGACACCGGGCGCGGCTCCCGGACTGCGGGCCGGTGCGGTGGACGATGCGGCGGGAACCGCGCGGCCCCGACAGCGCGGGACAGAACACCTAGTCGTCGGAGGGCAGTTCCGTCGGGACGGCGATGACGTCGACGAGGGCCCGGCCGCGCAGCACCGTGAGCGCCAGCGGGCTGCCGATCGCGTCGGCCAGCATCAGGTGCTGCAGGGCGCGGGCGCTGCTCATCGGCTCCCCGGCGGCGGTGAGCAGCAGGTCGCCGTCGTGCAGTCCGGCGCGGTCGGCAGGGGAGCCGGGGACCACCTCGACCACCCGCAGGCCGGTGCGCTGTCCGGTGCGGTCGCGCAGGTCGGGCGGCAGCGGGGCGGGCATCCCGGCGAGGCCCAGGTAGGCGCGGCGGATCCGGCCGTCGGTGAGCAGGGTGGCGATGATCTGCCGGCTGGTGGCGTCGATCGGCACGGCCAGGCCGAGCCCGTTCCCGGCCACCGCCGTGGTGATGCCGACGACCTCGCCGTTCGCGGTGACCAGCGCGCCGCCGGAGTTGCCGGGGTTGAGGGCGGCGTCGGTCTGGATGACGTTGTCGATGACGCGCACGGTGCTGCCGGACCGGGCCGGGAGCGAGCGGCCGAGGGCGCTGACCACGCCCGCGGTGACCGTCCCGGCCAGCCCGAGCGGGTTGCCGACGGCCACGACCAACCGGCCGACCTTCAGGGCGGTGGCCTCGCCGAGCCGTACCGGGGTGGGGGTCGGGCCGTCGGCGCGCAGCACGGCCAGGTCGGAGAGCGGATCGGCGCCGATGGTGTGGAACGGGCAGGTGGTCCCGTCGGCGAACGCCAGGGTTCCGGCGTCGGCGTGGCCGACCACGTGGGCGTTGGTGAGCAGGAAGCCGTCGTCGGTGAAGACCACCGCCGAGCCGAGCGCGGTGCTGAACCAGCCGCCCCGGCCGCGTCGTGGCACCTGGAGCGCGGCGACCCGCGGGGTCACCGCGGCGGCCGCGGCCGTGACGATCCGCGAGTAGGCGTCCAGGGCCTCCGGCGCCCCGTCGTCGGGGAGCTGTGTGCCGTCGTCGTGGGCGTGTTCGGGCCCGGGGAGCGTGTCGGCCACGGTGCTCACCCCTTTCGCCGGCGCGGGTTCTGCCGCTCCCAACAACGCCGTGGCGCAGATGCTTCCGCCGTCGGCTCGCGGTGGTGTCGAGGCGTGCGGCCGACTACAAAGGACGGGCAAAGCAAGCGTATGGTGTGGGTAAAGTCACCTGGGCGGGGAGGGCCTGATGGAGACCACGCTGGAAGCGGACTGGCGCACGCTCGACGTCACGGGCGACGGTCGGCTCGGGACGGAGCACCTGCTGGCCGCGGTGGCGGGGGCGAGCGGCCCGGCCGGTGCCGCGCTGACCGCCGCCGGAGTCGCCGAGGGGGACCTGCGGGCCCTGCTGCGCGAGCGCGCCCGCGGGCACGGCGCGGGCTGGGGCGCGGACGACGGGGCGGAGAGCGGGGTGCCCGCCCGGGAGGTCCTCGGCTCGACCGGGGCCCCGGACCTCGTCCTGACCGGCGCCGCCGCCCGCGTGCTGTCCGCCGCGGTGGCGCAGGTGCGGCGCGACGGCGGGCGGAAGCTCACGGCCGAGCACGTCCTGCGCGCCCTGCTCGCCGACGACCGCACCAGGGCCGCCGAACTGCTGCGCGCGGCGGGCGTCGTACCGTCGGCGGTCCGGGAGCGGCTGGACGGCGTGGCCGACGGCCTCGATCCGCTGCTGCTCCCCACCCGGGACGCGCTGCTCGGCCGCCGGTCGCACCGGCTCCCGCGCTGGCGGCGGATGGTGCGGTCCGGCGCGGCCGGACCGGCGGCGTCCTCCGCGGACTGGATCCGGCGGGAGACGGACGACCAGGCCCGGCGCCTCGGCCGCCGCACGCCCGGTACGGAACACGTCCTGCTCGCCGTCCTGGCCGTCCACGAGGTCCTGGGGCACGAGCCGCAGCCGGACGTGGACGACACCGGGGGAGAGCTGCTGGCCTGGCTCGGTTTCGACTACGCCCGGGTCCGGGCGGCCGTCACCGCGGGGACGGTCGCGCTCCCGGCCGACCCGCGTTCCGTCGAGACCTACCTGGCCGGCGCGGCCCCCGGCCCGCTGGTGCGGGTGCTCCTCGACGAGGACACCCGGGCCCGGCGGCTGGCCGAGGCGCTGCGCGCAGGCGGCGTCGGGGCGGACGTGGTGGGGGCGGCTGTGGCGGGGGCCGACGGCCGGACCGCGGGCGGCCGGACCGGGGGCGGAGTGACCCGCCCCGCCGGGTGGCAGGACGGGTGGCAGGACGGACCCGGGCGGTGGCAGGAAGGTCAGCGCGTGGTGTAGCCGCCGTCGGCGAAGCGGGTCCGGCCAGTGATCCACCCGCCGTCGGTGGCCGGGAAGGTGACGATCGGCGCGATGTCCTCGGGCCGGTCCCCGCACCAGTAGCCGGTCCGGCTGCGCCTCGAACGCGCCGGCCGCGCCCTGCTCACCGCCCTGCTCGCCACCGGCACCCCGATCGCGGTGATCGCCCGGCTGTGCGGCTCCGCCGGCCAGGGCAACCTCGCCCGGACCGTGCGCCTGCACACCGGCCTCACCCCGGCGGGGCTCCGCGCGGGCCGGGAGCGCCGAGGCGCCGAGCGGGTCAGAGCAGCGTCACCGCCAGGCCGACCGCGCCCAGCACCGCCAGCACGCCGAGCGCGAGGAACCCGTACTCCAAGCCCGCCCGCTCCCGCCCGTCCACCAGCACCTGCCGGGGATCGGCGGGGTCGTAGCGGACCGGTACGTAGCGGCCGTCCGGCAGTGGGTGGCGGGCGGTGGACGGGACGGGCGAGAAGACCTCGACCACCCGGCCGTCCGCGGTCTCGAACTGCAGCAGCGGACGCGGCGGCGGGGCGTGGTCCTCGGGCCGCCGGGCGCGGGCCCGCACCAGCGCCGACGCGGGGACGCCGACCCGGCGCAGGCGGCGCAGTTCGCGCAGCCCGACCACCCCGGCGAGATAGGCGACCACGCCGCCCAGCGCGCCGAACACCACCACGGCGAACCCGGCCGTGCCGCCCACCGCGCCTCCCTGACCGAAGGGTTCCCCCTGCCGCCCAGTATCGCCCACCGCAGGCGCTCTTGACGCTCCGGAATGGTCCAGTCCACTGTGATTGACGGCATGTTCCTGCCACTCTTGACCGCGTAGGGAGCACCGTCCGTGAACCCGCAGTCCGTGAACCCGCAGCCCATGAATCCGCAGTCCGCCGGCCCGAAGCCCCGCCTCCTCCCGGGCGCCGCCCTCGCCGCCCTCACCGCGCTCGTCCTCGGCGGCGCCCCCGTCGCGACGGCCGCCCCCGCCGCCCCGGCCGGGACCGTCGTCAAGGTCGCCACCGCCAAGCAGCTCCAGGCAGCGCTCGCCGCCGCCGTACCCGGCCGGACCATCCAGCTCGCCGACGGCACCTACTCCGGTACCTTCAGGGCCACCGTGCCCGGCACCGCCGCCGCCCGGATCACCCTCACCGGATCGGCCAGGGCCGTGCTCACCACCCCGACCGGCGGCGGCTACGGCCTCCACCTCGACGGCGCGAGCTACTGGACCGTCCACGGCCTGACCGTCACCGGCGCCCAGAAGGGCATCATGGCGGACGCCGCGAACTACGTGGTGATCGACGACGTGACGGTCCACCACACCACCATGGAGGGTGTGCACTTCCGCAACTCCAGCGCCCACGGCACGTTGCGCGGCTCGCGCATCCACGACACCGGACTGGCCCGGGACGGCCTGGGCGAGGGCGTCTACGTCGGCACCGCCAACACGCTCGCCGACCGCAGCGACCACGTGCAGATCGTCGGCAACACCTTCGGCCCGAACATCGGCGCGGAGAACGTCGACCTCAAGGAGGGCACCACCGGGGGCCTGGTCTCCGGCAACTCCTTCGACGGCGACGGCCTCACCGGCCGCAACCACGACGACTCCTGGGTCGACGTGAAGGGCAACGACTACGTCATCGAGGACAACACCGGCCGGCGCACCACCGACGACGGCTACCAGACCCACAGCGTCCGGTCGGGCTGGGGCTGCGGCACGGTGTTCCGGGGCAACCGCTCCGACCTCACCGGCGCCACCGGGCCGGACCGCTACGCGATCGACGTGACGAACCACGACGCGGCGACGTGCCCGGTGACGATCGGCGCGGGAAACACCGTCACCGGGGGCCGGGGCCTGGTGAACCCCGGCATCCCCGTCGGCTGACCGCTGCGACTCGCCGCTCCGGTTCGCCGTTACAGGTCGCCGAGCGGCACGTTCGGATCGGCCAGCGCCTTGGCGTCCACCACCCGGCTTTCCCGCCCGAATGTCCGATCTATCGATCACTGCATGGGTTCAATGGTTGCTCGGCGTGATCGCGGATTCTGGCTGGTGGGTTCGCACTTGACGCTTCTGCCGTTGGTCAAGTGCGCGCCGAAAGGTCCAGCGGCTGCCCAAGAGCCGGATGAGCCGGGCGATGATGAGCCAACATCGCAGCCGGCTGTGGGTCGGGGCACGCGCTGCGGGTCTGCCGGTAGCGGATTCGGATCCGGTCGTACAGCGCAGGGGGTGGCGCCGTTGGAAATGGGGCAAGGCGGCCGTGGATCTTCCGGCCTGGGGTCTGACGAGTGGTCGGTAGGTGCTGGTGCCCTGTCTCAGTGGCCGTAGCGCCGCTCCCTGGTGGCGAAGCTGCGAATGGCGCGCAGGAAGTCGATTTCGCGGAATGCGGGCCAGTGGGCCTCGCAGAAGTACAGCTCCGAGTAGGCGCTTTGCCAGAGGAGGAAGTTCGACAGGCGTTGTTCGCCGCTGGTGCGGATGACCAGGTCGGGGTCGGGCTGGCCGGCGGTATACAGGTAGGGGGCGACGTCGTCGACGCTCAGGGTGTCGGCGAGTTCGGTCAGCGACTCGCCGGACCCGGCCCGTGCGTACATCAGCGCGCGGAGCGCCTCGATGACCTCCTGCCGGCCGCCGTAGCCGACGGCCAGGGTGACGTGGGCTCCGGTGGTGCAGGTGCGGGTGGCCTCGACCGCTTCCTTGAGGGCGTGGGTGGTGCTGTCGGGGAGGGTGTCGATCAGGCCGGCGAGGTGGACCTGCCAGCCGGCGTCCGGCTTGGTGAGTCGGCCGGCCACCACCTGTTCGATCAGCTGCATCAGGAAGGCGACCTCGGTGTCGCCGCGGCGCTGGAGGTTCTCGGTCGAGCAGAGGAAGACGGTGACGTGCTTGATTCCCAGGGCTTCGCACCAGGACAGCACTTCCTCGACGTGCTCGGCGCCTGCTTTGTGGCCGAGGCTGAGGTTGGCCATGCCCATCTGCCGGGCCCAGCGGCGGTTGCCGTCCACGATCAGGCCGACGTGCCTGGGCAGTGGTCCTGCCATGACGTGGCGGCGCAGGCGGTGGGTGTAGAAAGAGCGGAGTGGGTCGGGCATGGGAGCCGTCCAAAGGGTTTGGAACGCCCGGCAGTTCGGGCAGGGGCGGGTTTGCCGAATCACCAGAGGCTGTTGGGAGGGCATTCGCGGGATGGGGCAAGGACGGGCAGGCCGAGGCGGCGGCCGGCCGCCCGACCGCGGGAGTTCGCGCGGGTACTGCGAGTCAGCCGGCTGTCGGCAGCTCGCGCAGGTCGCGCAGGGTGCCCGTGCATGCCGCCGTCAGCAGCAGCAGGCCCGCGCCGACGGTGACGCCGAGCACATGGAAACCGCCGCCGGCCACGGAAACGCCGAGGATGGTCGCACCACCGGTCGCACTGGCGGCGGCCAGCGTCCAGACACCGAGGCGGAGCCGTCCGCCGTGCGGCGGTACGACCGCATCCGCGCCGACACCGGTGAAGATCCGGGGGATCTGGATCGCCCCCAGGCCCAGGGCGGTCCACCAGCCGGCGAGCACGGCGGTGCGCAGAGTGGGCGGTGAGGCCGCCGCGTCGATGCCGTGCACCAGGACCACCACGCTCGCGCCGAGCACCGTCGGCACGGCGAGGCGCCGAACTGCCCATCGCAGCAGCGTGGCCGTGGCGCCCAGGGTCGGCCGGGGCCTGGGCGCGACGAGCGCGATCCCGAGTAGCAGCAGGGTGGTGCAGCCGTGCATGATCCCGTTGCGGACGCCGTCGGCGGGCAGCGGGCCGCCCTGCTCGGCCACCAGATGGCTGAGGAACCAGGCGGCGAGCGCGACTGTGATGCCCATGGTCGCCACCCGCCGTTGCCGCTGGGCCGGGGAGTCGGCGGGCCAGAGCGCCGGGTGCAGCCACATGTCGGCGATGCCGGCGATCAGATTGGGCCACGACTTCCAGCCCACGCCCTGGGCTTCCTCCTCCACCATGGCGCCCCAGCGCTCGCGGAAGGCGTCCGGGTAGAGCCTGACCAGGTTCCGGGCGACGACGCTCACGCGGGGTTCACCCCCAGGCGCCGCAGCCCGGCGGTCGCCACCCGGGCCATGGTGCGCAGTTCGCGTTCCAGTACGTCCCGGCCCTGGGGTGTCAGCCGGACCGGGCGCTGGCGCCCCTGCCCGTCGAGCGGCTCGATCAGTTGCTTGGACTCCAGTCGGGTCAGCGCCCCGTACAGGCTGCCGGGGCCGAGGCGTTCCCCGGTCAGTTCCTCGATCGCCGCGTTGATGGCGTATCCGTGCAGCGGTCCGTCGGCCAGGGCGCAGAGCACCAGCGTCTGGGCATCGTTGGCTTGCATGCCGATCCCTTCGTTCTGACGGCGCACCATACTACGCGTCATGAAGTACGCGCCACGTAGTACGCGGCATGTACTATCGCCGCCATGCATGAGAACGTGACGCACCCTCACATCGCGGTCCCGGTCCTGTCGGTCGGGCACCGCGCTCGCCCGGTCACAGCCACAGCGCTGTGGACCTCCGTCGCAGGCGCCGGTGTCTTCACGGCGTTCGCCTACGTCACAACGCAGGTGCGCGTCGTGCGGGCGGGAAGTCCCTGGCAGGGCGATCCGTACGACATGGTTGTGACCTTCACGATCTTCTTCGTCCCGATGCTCGGCGCTCTCGGCCCGGTGCGGGCGCTGTTGTGCCGCCGCGGCGAACCGGTGCCGCTGTACAGGGTCGAGCAGATCCTGCGGGCCGCACTGGTCTGCACACTGCTCGTCGCGGCAACGGTCGCCACCGACTGGGTGGCCGTGGCCGCCCGCGCGGACCGCGAACTCTGGAACAGTGGTACGCCTTGGCTGATCGGCTCGCTGGTGCCGCTCACGGGAGTCGTGGTCGCGGGCCTTCTGCTGCATCGGCGTGCGGTCCGACTGCTGCCGAGGACGTCAGGCGGGAGCCGGCGCCAGGTGGGCGGGGACTGGCTCGGAGATGTCGTGCCCCTGGTGAACGCACTCGCGCGCCACTCGAGCGCGGCGCGCGGACTCGCCGCCCGACGGGGCCTCGGCGACGCGGTCGACTTCATCCGCCACCACTTCACCGTGTTCGCTGCGGCGGCCGCCCTCGGTGCGGGCCTGCTGGTCGCCACGGGGCTTGCGGTGGGCGAGGGTTGGCAAGGGTCACTGCTCTTCGCCGTCGAGACCACCGTGTTCGCGGGCGGCACCTTCGCCTTCCTGGAGGTCTGCAACAGCGTCCTTCGACTCACCGCACCGCGCACCGTGTCGGGAGCGCGACGAGCTGCCCGGATCGGTGCCACCGCGGGGGCAGCAGTCCTGCCGCTCTCACTGGCGCTGCGGGATGCGGTGTGGCGCGCCCTGGGGCTCGGCGGCCAGGTCGACTCCATTGGACGGTGGGCGGTCGTCACACTCGCCGGCGCGCTGCTGACGGGCGCGATCGCCTTCGGTGTGGCGATGATCGGAACCACGCAGTGACGACGGAACGCAGTTTCCCGAAGGTCACGGTCGTTGTCCCCACCTACAACGAGCGGGACAACCTGCCCCGGCTCGTCGGCAGGCTCACGGCCCTGCGACTGCCGGACCTGCATGTCCTCGTGGTCGACGACAACTCCCCGGACGGCACCGGTGACGTCGCCGACAAGCTGGCACTCGAATCACCGGAGGCCGTCGCGGTACTGCACCGCACCGATAAGGACGGGCTGGGTCGCGCCTACATCGTCGGCATAACCCGTGCGCTCGACGAGGGTGCCGACATCGTGATCCAGATGGACGCCGACCTCTCCCACCCGGCGGAGGCCGTTCCCGCGATGGTGGACGCGCTGTCCAGCACGGACGCAGCAGCGGTGATCGGGTCCCGTTACGTGCCGGGCGGCTCGGTCGCCACAGAATGGCCTTGGCGCCGCAGGGCGTTGTCCGCGTGGGCGAACCTCTACGTCAACGCCATCCTGCGGCTGAAGGTGAAGGACGCGACGGCCGGCTTCAAAGCGTGGCGAGCGGAGACCCTTCGGAAGATCGACGTCCATTCGATACGGAGCAACGGCTACTCGTTCCAGGTCGAGATGAATCACCGGACGGTCAGTCAGGGCATGCGGATCGCCGAAATACCGATCCGATTCGAGGAGCGGAGCGCCGGCATTTCGAAGATCGGCCTTGCGGTGCAGATCGAATCCGCTCTCATGCCATGGAAGCTGTTGTTTGACAGGCGTGGTGACGGCACTGGCCGCCGGTGGTGGCCGGCCACCTGGAGATGATCCTGATTCGAGACAGCGGATACCTCCCTCGTGCGTCAACGGTGCACCATGGTCGGAAGGGAGTTGGCGCTCACTCCGTGTCGGGGAGGTGAGTGGTAGGAGGCGCTCTGAGGGAGTCGAACAGGGCTACAGGCGGGGCATGACGCAAGTCACTGTCGAACTCTCCCCTCGGTCGATGCCTCTCACATGTCTCTCACGGATTGGACGTCATGAGGCGGCATCAAGCGTCATGCGGCTTGGACGAGATGGGCCCTGACCTGCGTGCCTCGGACTGGTAAACATCAGTCAGACTCCCTTTCGGCCGCTGGGAGGCAAGGGGTCGCAGGTTCAAATCCTGTCGTCCCGACAGGGGTTCATCCCATTGTCGCAGGTCAGAGGCCGTTTTCTCGTTCGCGAGGAAGCGGCCTTCGGCGTGGTCCGAGACCTGCCTCTCACATTCGTCTCACGGTTTCACGGCTCGACGGCAGGGCTGGGGACTGCTCGGCGCCCGCGCCGTGACTGAATACCCTATTTATCGTTTGTGTCTGATTTGTCGATCACTGCAATGGGTTGGACGATTGCTCTCCGCGATCGGCGATCCCGGCCGGCGGGTTCGCACTTGACGCATCTGCCATCGATCAAGTGCATGTCGGCAGGTCCAGCAGGTGCCCAATCGCCGGGCGGTTTGGGCGGCGATGAAGACTGCCGCAGCTGTCTTCATCGAAGGGGCGGCGCTCCTGGCGCGGCGTCAGGTGGAGGCCACGCAAAACGCGTAGTCCTCGGCGTGTGACGGGTGCCCTGGCCGGGGCGTGTCGGTGACTGACCGTCAGTCGAGTACGGAAAGGCCTCCAGGCCGCTTTTGCCCGTCAGCGAGAGAGCGTTTCCGGCCTGCGGGGGCGGCCCTGGCGGTAGGAACAGGTGGACTCATGGGCTTTGGGCATGGCGGGGGAGCTTAGCGGTCATCAGTACGCACCTCTGACAACGCCTTCTGGCCCCTGAAGCCGCGTACGTCCGGCCCGGCGGAACGTTCAGGGTGTCGAGGGTTCAGGGCGCTGCCACCAGCGGCGCTTGGGAGCGGACATTGCTCACCGGCCCGTGCCCTGCGGCACCGTGGGCAGCGGTCCTCCGCCTCAGGCCTCGGACCGGATAATGGGTGGAGGTTCGATGTTGGTGATGACAGGGTGAGGCGCATGCCGTCGCCTGCCGTTGAACAGCTGCTCAGTGAGCTGCACGCCTCTCTGAAACTGCGCAAGCGTCCGGAGGACGTGGCCCAGCTCATCCAGGACCTGTACGCGGCGCAGGGAACTCACCTCGACCCGGCCACCGAGGCAGCTCTCACCAAAGCCACCGAGCACTCACTGCGCAAGCTGTGGCACGGCTACACGTCCATGCTGGAGGGCTTCGCCCGGCCTGTCGGCGCACAGCGGCAGCTCACCCGCGCGGCAAGCCTGTTCACGAACGTGCCGGACCTCCAGGACGGCGCCGGGGATGATCCCGAGCAGATCGAGGCGGTGATCCGCCGCGCGGGGGAGGAGATCCGCCGCGCCTATGGGCACAACGACTTCGGCAGGGATCGGCTCGACCGGGCTGAGCGCGCCGAGGCCGGACTGGGCGAGCTGTCCAAGCGCCAGTACAACAAGCGCTTCCGGCTGTTGTGCCGGATGGAGGCCAAGCTGGCGCGGTTCATCCACGAGCAGCGCCGTCGCGAGGTCACCATCACCGGGAAGGGCGCATTCGCCCACAAACTGCCGTACGAGCTGTTCGCCGTGGACCCGGACACCGCAGCCTTCGTCGCGTACGTCACCGCACGGAGCCATATGCGGAGCATCTTCACCAACGGGAAGCAGAGGCAGGTGTACGACGAAGTCGCTGACGCCCTGTACAAGCGACTGCTGGCACAGCCGGATCAGACCCGTTGGTACGCGGTCGCGCATGTGCATCCGACGGCCGAAGTACTCGAGAGATTGTCCGACGAGGACCTCACTGAGCTGCTGGCACAGTGGACCCGTTCTCTACGGGAGGTGGCCGAGTTGCTGGAGGATGCCTGGGAGCGCTGCCCTCTGGAGCGCGACACCATGATCGTGCGCCGGGGCAACGACTCGTCGACGTGGAACCAGGCCGCGCAGGCATGGAACACAGCGCGGGCGCACTGGTTCGCGCTGCTGACCGAGCTTGGTCGGGTGGAGGTCCTGGACCGGATCTGCCCCGGCAAGGTGCCCCGCCTGATGGCGGCCGATGTGGCGTACTGGCACCGCATGAGCGGTGGCGGGCTGCATCCGGACACCTGTGTCTGGGCGGAGCTGCCGCTGCCCTGGGAAGTGCTGCGGGGTGAGAAGGAGTGCCCGCGTTCGCTGGTCGAGGCAGCCTGCGCCCGGCATGGCGTGGACCCGGTGGCCGGCGCCTGGACCGCCCCCAGGCCGGCAGCCAAGGCCATCGCCTTCCGTCGGACGCCCGAGCTTGTGCATGGGGTTGCCGTCACCGATCCCCTTATGGCGAGCGCCCTCCGGTCGGCTGGGATCTTCTCGGGCAAAGGAAAGCGCGCCGCCGCTCAGGAGTGGCTGTAGTGCCGGTACGGCCGCCCGCGCCCACTGTTTTGCGTTGCGCGACAAACCAGTTGACCCGCGCGTTGGCGCCCGCAATGATCAACTCGGCGACGAGGCAGCTCTGCGGAGGAGCGCCCGGCTCTGATCCCGGGTGGACGCAGGTTCGAATCCTGCCCTCGTCGCCGTCTTGATCCTCGCCGGAGCCGCTACGAATGTGGCGAGCTGATCGAGCACAAGGAACTGTCGGCCTGATGAACACTCCCGATCCGCTGACCGACGAATACCTCGCCGATATCGAGGATCGCGCTGACGCCGCGACCCCAGGTCCCCCCGGCACCTTCACCTGCGAGATCCCAGCCGGCCCCGCGACCACCTCCGGCTCGTCGCTCGCCTCGTCAGCCGGAGCGGTCGTCGCCGACGAGGCACCGGAGGCGGAGAAGCTCGGAACGGTCTCGACCAACTGCAGTGTCAGCAGGTCCGGCCCGAAGACGCGGTAGCGCACCAGGTCCACGCGGTGATCCCGCTGGTAGAGGGAAGCGGCAACACGCATGGCGAGAGAACTCGCCGGCGACGCAGATCACCCGGGGCCGCCTCCAGTCAACAGCCTCCGCAACGTCGGCGCCCAGTCGTCTGCGCACCAGAGCCTCGAACTCGTGCCGGTGCGCCAGCAACCAGACCAGGTAGGACCCCGCCTGGGCGATCACCCCGGCATCACGCCCGCGCTCGATGACCACCGGCACGCCGTCCTCGCCCAGGCCCAGCGTGTCGATCCGCCCCTGATGCCACGGCCCCGTCGAGTACTCCGACGCCAGGAACCGCACCCCCAGCATCGGCTCCAGGGCCCCCTCGACCCGCCGGTGCAGCTCCCGCTCCCGCGCCACCGTCGAACCCCGCAGCTCGACATCCCGGCCATCAGCACCCCGCTGGAACACCTTCAGATCGGCCACCCACGCCCCCTTCGCACGACCGTACCCAGAGGCCGATCGAGAAGGGGATCACAGTATTCCTCTCTGGCCCCGACTTCTTGGGTGGATATTCGAAGCTCGGCACTGGTGCCCTGAGAACCGGTCAGGGTCTGCTTCGCGGACTCCGTGCGCAGGCTGTTCAGCAGTTCAGAAGGGGGCCGCGCCAATCGTCAGCGGGCTGCGCGAGAAGAGCACGCCGGATGATGGTTCTTTCTTCCGCCGGAGCTCTGCTCACATGGGCATCGTCGGCGGCACGTGCAATCCCGGGACCAGGCTCGGGTGCCAGGGCACGAAGCAGGCATAGCCGATCAAGGCGGCGCCCAGGACGAGGCTGAACGCCCTGCCGTGGCGCCAGGTCTTCTCCAGAAACACGGCCACGGCCAGACCGGCCATCCAGGCGAGGTTCATGACGCCGACCAGGATCAGGACGACCATCAGGCCCCAACAGCAGCCGACGCAATAACCGCCGTGATAGAGGCCGACACGCAGGTCACGCAGTCGCCCGGAGTAGCCGCCGAAGTGCATGAGGAATCCGATGGGGGATCGACAGTGGCTCAGGCAGCGGTCCTTGAGCGGGGTGACCTGGTACAGGCCGGCCCCCACCAGCAGCAGGGCGCCGACCCAGGGCGCGAGGCTCGGCGCCCGGGCGGCGAGTTCGCCGCCCGCCCACGCCACGCCGAACGCGGCCAGCCCGAAGACCTCCCACGCGCACAGGTAGCCGACGACCAGACCGGTGCTGCGGCCCGCGCGCGTCCAACCCGTCGCGTGGGCGCGCAGAGTCCGTAGATAGAGCGAGACGACGGGGGTGACGGCGGGGAGCATCATCGCGGCCATCATCAGCCCCCACAGGGCCAGGAATCCCCACAGGCCGCGCCCCATCGTGCCCGGCCCGGGCGTCATGCCCGCCGAGCTGCGGGCAGTCAGGACCCAGGCCAGTGCCGCCGCAGCCAGCAGCGCCGCCCAGCTCGCCGGGACGACGGCCCGCCGAGCAAACGGTGGAGGCATTCAGGCCGCCCAGGAGAACGGTGCCGAGAAGGCGTTCTTCCCTTCGTTTCCGAACTCAAGGCCGAAGGCGCTCACCCGCGACCTCGTCGCGACTCCGGCCGCGAGGGTGTCCGCGGGGAATCCCACCCCGCTGACCCTTACGCCCTTGCCGGTCGCGTCGAGAGGGGAGACGAAGTCTTCGACCTCGATGTCGATTGCGTCGCCGATCCTCACGCGGTGGCTCCGGCCGTCTTCGACGTAGTCGATCCGGGCGACCTCCAGCCCGAGCATCTCGCCGACCAGTGGTCCGAGAGCCTCCATCGGGCCGCCGCGCTGACCGGAGAAGACCGCCCCGAGCGCTTCGGCCTGTTCCGGCGAGGCGGCCTTGTCCATGATCACGCCCATCCGCCAGTTGCCCTCGCTCATGAGCGGCGGGGTATCGGCCACCACGGCGACCGTCAGGCCGCTGACGTCGACCTCGTCGACCTCGCCGGAGCCGACGTGGAAGGCCAGGAAGACCCGACAACGGTCGTAGTCCGCCGGAGCCGTGAGGCCGGAGGTGGAGCAGGGACAGACCATGTTGCAGTTGCAGTTCTCGAAATAGGTTCCCTCGATACGCCATGCCATCGGAAGCTCCCTTCCTGGGGCTGCGGCACACGTCCGGTGTTCTATTCTCCGCCCCCGAGGATCACCGGGCAACGCCCGGACGGTTGGGTTGACGGCGGGCGGTGGCAAGCAGTATCGCAACTGTGACTTAATGTGACGGCGTCCCAGTCCGCGTGGAGAAGTCCAGGAACAGTAGGTCGAAGCTGGCGTGTGCGCCAGGTCGCCCGCGGCCTCGGTCGAGCCGTCGACGCGACGGCGGCCGCGACCACGGCGATGACGGCCAAGGTGGCGAAGAGTGCTGGGTATCCGCCGAGGAACGGGACGAGTGCGGACGTGCCCCAGGGGGCCAGGGCGCCGGCGATGGTGGCTGGGGCGGCGAGTAGCGCGCTGAGGCGGCCGTACGAGGCTGTGTCCCAGCGGTCGGTGACGGCGGTGGCCTGAAGCAGGGTGAGGTTGCCGCGGATGGTGCCTGCCAGGATCGCGAGGGCCATGAGGAGCGCGGTCGGGCCGGGGATGACTGCGAGGAGCGCGGTCGTGGCTCCGCCGGCGCTGATGAGGGCGACCGTTCGGGTGGTGACGCTGGTGTGGCGGGCGAGTTCGGCGTAGAGGGTTCGTCCGAGGGTCTGGCCGAGGCCGCCGAGCCCGAGTGCCCAGGCGGCGGTGGTAGAACTGACGCCGCGCTCCAGGAGGAGCGGGATCAGGTCTGGACCTCGCCGTAGCGGTCGGAGTTCGCGGAGCTCATCCACTCCTCGCGGGCTCGGGTGATGTCGTCGTGGAACCGCCCGATGAAGTTCCACCACATACCACGTGATTTGCGTTTCTTCCCAGGTCAGAGGCGTGGCGGACCATCTGCGCTCAGCAGAACGTCAGCATCGGACGGGATGGAGACCGCAGACGATGGCCCTCAGGACCCTGGCCCGCGGCATGGGCACCTTCTTCAAGACCTGTGAGCACCCGCAGTCGCGGTGGTCGAAGTGTCCGCACACTTACGTGATCCGGTTCCGCAACGCCTCCGGGCGGCAGACCGAGGAGTCCGGCTTCGCCACCCAGGACAAGGCGATCGACCGACTCACCGAGATCTACCGGGCCAAGCGCGAGAAACCCTGGGGCCAGAGCAAGGCCGAGCGCAACCGCAAGTACGGCGCGATGAACTTCGGCGCCTACGCCGAAGAGTGGAAGGCCGGCCAGCGCTCGCTCGCCCCGGCTTCGCTGCGGCACCTCGAATCCCTGCTGGAGCACCACCTCTACCCCGCCTTCCACAGCCGCCGGATGGCCACCTTCGACCACAAGGTCGTCGACACCTCGTGCCCGTCCGCGATCCGCAGTCCGCCGTAGACCCAGATCTTCTCCGGTCCGCGGGAGTAGTCCAGTTCCGCCTTGAGGCGGTGTCCGTCCGGCGACCAGCCCGGTGCCGGCGGGAAGGTGCGCGGGATCACCGGCCCGAGCTCGTCGGCGCATACGGCCGTCGCGCCGTCGGGCGGGCTGGTGTACAGGCCGATGATCCGCGTCCTTTTCCCTCGAAGTCCACATCCTTCGAACGCGTCCAGGAGCGGGTGCGGCGCCGGCGCACCCCCTCGGAGAGCAGGATCCGCCGCACCTGGGAGCGCCCGACCGCGATCCCGAGCCGCGCGGCCTCGCCCGCCAGCGCGTCCAGCGTCCACTCGGGCGGGCCCGTCTCGTCGGCAGGGGCGAGTTCCCCGTCCTCCTGCCGGACCGGCCGGCCTGGCGGCGCCTGCTTGACCAGCGCGGTGATCCGCGACCGCTCGAACTCGATGAGACGGCGCGGCCGACCGGTGATCGGCCGGTCCTCCAACCCCTCCGGGCCGAGATCGTTGAAGCGGTGCAGCCACCACCGCACCGTCTTCGCATGGCAACCCAGATCCGCCGCGATCCCCGCGACCCGCAGACCGGCCCGGCTCAGTGCGACGATCCGCGCCCGCATCACCAGATCCGCCGCGATCCCCGCGACCCGGCGAGCCTGGCGATCACCCTCTCCTCGTCCGCCCCCACAGCGGCACGGGCCCGCAACAGCCCCGGCGCCCCCCACCCCCTACCGCACCATATTCACCCCAACATGGGCTCTATACCCGAAACTTGGGGAATTCAGCACTAGACAATTCCGGCCGGGTGGCGGTGGCCACCTGACGGGCCATCGCCTCGGAACTCCGCCGGATTCCGAGGCGATACGGCTCGCAGCAGGGTCCCCGGCAGCAGCCCGGATCACCTCACGACCTGCTACACCGGGACCGTCACGAAGGTCTTCCCGGCCTCGTTCACCACCGATACCGAGGTGACATCACCCGGATCGACCAGGGCGGAGCCGTCCAGGGTGGTGCCCGCCCTGGCGCCGGCCGGCGAGACCAGCCAGCTGCCCGCGTCCGCCTTCGCGCCGCTGCGGCCGTTGACCACCAGGTGGCAGTGCTCGCCCGCCGGTATGCCGGTCAACGCGGCGTTCACCCGGACCCAGCCCATCGCCGGGGTGAGTGTCAGGGTCATCCGGGCGCCGGTGGACGGGTCGGTCAGCGAGGCCGTTCTGGTCCCGGCCGGCGGCGGGGACACACTGGTGGCCGTCGGCGCAGGACCGGCCGCGACCGGTGGCGCGGGCGCCGTGCTCCGGCCGAGCGACAGCCCGACCGCCAGCACCGCCGCGGCCGCGGCCACCGCGCCGACCCCGAGCCACGCCCGGCGCCGCACCTGCTCCGAGCCACGCTCGCGGCGGGCCTGCCGCAGCGTGCGTTGCAGCAGCAGATCGCCGCCCTCCGGCGGCCCGTCGACCAGGAGCTCCGGCGGAACCTCGCCCAACGCGACCTCCAGATCGCGCAATTCGGCCACCTCCAGCCGGCAGGACGCGCAGCCGGACAGGTGCCGCTCGACCTCCGCCACCTCCGCAGGCTCCAGCACGCCCAGGGCATAGGCGCCGACCAGCCCCGCGCTCGGATCGTGCTGCTCCGTGCTCATACCGCCACCTCCTTCAGGCCACCCGTTCCGCCGGAATACGACTTCTTCAGCGCCCGCAGCGCGTAGTGCACCCGGGACTTGACCGTGCCCGCCGGTATGCCCAGCTGGTCGGCGGCCTCGGCGACCGAAAGCCGCTGGAAGTAGATCGAGCGCAGCACCTCGCGGTGCTCCGGCGAGAGCTGCTCCAGTGCCTGTGTCATCACCAGCGTCTCCACCACGCCGTCCGCGTGGTCGCGCTCCACCGGCACGGTGGCGATCTCCTCCGACACCTCGGCCACCTCGGCCGGCCGGGCCGCCCTGGCCCGGATACGGTCGGTGATGAGGTTGCGCTCCACCGTCAGCAGCCAGCCGCGCACCGAGCCCCTGGCCTCGGTCAGCGCCTCGGGGTTGCGCCAGGCGCGGATCAGGGTCTCCTGCACTACGTCCTCGGCGGCCAACCGGTCGCCGGTGAGCCGGATGGCGTACGCGAGCAGCGCTCCGCCGTGTTGCTCGTAGAGCGTCCGGATCAGCGCCTCGTCGGCCGCGTCTCGCCGAGCACCGGCTCGTGTCCTCGCCATCCGCCCATTCCTCCGTCGTCGGGTACCGGAAGCAGCACGTATGACGCGGCTGTCCGGTTCAACCGTTCTCGCGGCAGTTTCGGGCGCCGTTGAGACAGTCCGCCACGGCGGCCGCCCGGTCCTCCGTCATCAGGTCGATGAACACCCCGTGGTCGGTGCGCGGGCTGTGGTGCTGCTCGGGGAAGGTGTCCAAGGCGAACGCCCCGGACGGCGGGGGCCGGTAACCGACGGTCACCCGCAGGTGCGGGACCGGGAAGGTGCCGTGCGGGCAGACGCCCGAGGCGGCGGGGTGGAGCACGTGCGAGCGGTGGTCGCGGCTGTCGGTGGATCGCCCGTCCCAGCAGCTGGGGAAGTCCAGGGTGCGGGTGAGCAGGCTTCCGGCCGGGCAGAGCGGGTAGCGGTCGGTGGTCCGGCCCGGGAAGCCGGTGCAGCCCCAGCGGGCGCGGGCGTCCGCGCCGCCGTCGGTGGCCGCGGTCGGGTCGCCCTCCAGCAGCCGCAGGAAGCGCGGCATCGGCACCACCTTGCTCCACGGGTTGCCGAGGTACTCGACGGTGACGCGCTCGGGCGTCAGGATCTCGCCGAGCGGGCGGTGTTCCTCGTCGTGCCCGGCGTCGCCGCCGGAGCGGTCGGTGCGGCGCAGCACCGGCCAGTAGTAGCTGGAGAGGTCGCCGCCTGCGCAGCTGGTCCCCGCGACGGCGAGGCTCTGGTCGGTGGAGAGCGCGTCGGTGGAGAGGTTGCCGACGTAGTCGTGGACGTGGTGGGCGCCGCCGACGTTGCCCGGCGAGATCACCACGTTGTCGGCGTTGCGGTGCCCCTGCTCGTTGTGACCGCAGTCCTCGGTGTACGTGCCGGTGGACGCGTCCGGGCCGATGGCCCGGGAGGCGCCGTCGACGGGCACGTCGCCGATCGCGACGAAGTCGGACGGGGCGGCGCGGGTCGGCCACAGGCGTACCGCGAGCAACGACAGGCCGAGCACGAGGCAGAGCAGGACGCCGATCGCCGGTCCCGCGCCTCGCGGAGGACGGTGGAGGTGATCCTGGTGCACCGCGCCAGTCTGGCCGGTCGGCCACCGGCCGGGCAAGGCGGTACAGGTCGGCCCTGTCCCGACAGCCGGTCAGGACCGCGCCGCGCGCCGGCGGTCAGTATCCGTACGAGGTGCTGCCGGTCGACTGGCTCTGGGCTGGGGCGGACTGCGCCGGGGCGGCCTGCGCCTTCTTGCCCGCGGGCGTGCTGGCGAACCAGGTCCCGCCGACGCCCTGGCCGTTGGTCTGGCCGGGCGCGCTGTCGCCCGCGAAACGGTACAGCGGCCAGCCGCCCAGGGTCAGCTGCTTGGTCCCGTCGGGCCGGGTGACGGCGCCGACCAGCTCCGAGTCCACCCCCGTGACGGCCACCTTGTCCTGGGTCAGGACCGGCGGCCACTTCGCCGCGCAGGCGTCGGTGCACGTGCTGGCCGAGGGCTTGGCGGTGTCCTTGTCGAAGCGGTACAGGGTGCGGCCGGCGGCGTCCGTCACGATCGGGCCGAGGCCCGCGGAGGTGGCCGCGACCAGCTTGGCACCCTCTGCGGCGCCGGGGGCGCCGGGGGCGCCGGCGGAGGACGCGGGGGACGCGGAGGACGCGGAGGACGCGGGGGTGGCCGCGGCCGGGGCGGCGGCGGGCGCCCCGTAGCCGGACCCGCCACTGCTGCAGGCGGTCGCGGTGAGCAGCAGGGCAGCGAGGCCGGCGACGGCGAGCAGGCGGTGGTTGCGAACGGTCTTGGACATGGCGAACTCCCCTTGGTGGCAGTTGTGTTGGTCTCGGAAGCGTCGTGCTGACGCGTGCCCCCCCAACACGGACGCCGGCCCGGAACGGTTCAAGGTCGGCGAAGAAATTTCTGCCACTGGGTTCCGAGACTGCCTAGAAGACGATGAAAGTGCTGGGTTCTGGCCCCACCACGTGAGTGATGGGGTCAGACTCGTTTCGTAGCGATGGGGGAATGGGCCGGGGAGACGGTCGGGCCGTGCGTCTGGGAGACCTGCTGGGATCTGATCCCGGCAGGGAGCGTGTTCGCATTCCTGGCCGAGCACCGGGGGCGGCTGTTCCCGGCGGGGATGTTCGCGGACATGTGTCCGTCGGCGAACGGCCGGCCGAGCATGCCGCCGCGGGTCCTTGCCGCGGCGATCATTCTGTAGCCCTGCACGGTCTGTCCGACTTCGAGACGGTCCAGGAACTGCGCTGCGACCTGCGCTGGAAGGCCGTCTGCGGGCTGGGTTGCACGACACCGTGTTCGATTCGTCGCTGCTGGCCTACTTCCGCCGCCGTCTTGCCCGCTCCGGCTCGCCGAACCGGGTGATCGAGGCCGTGCGTGAGGTCGTGAAGGCGACCGGCGTGCTGAAAGGACGTCAGAAGCGGGCGCTGGAATCCACGGTGCTGGACGACGCGGTCGCCACCCAGGACACCGTCACCCAGCTCATCGCCGCCGTCAGGGCCGTGATTCACGAGGTCCCCGGCGCCGACCGGGTCGCGGCCGCGCAGTGCACCACCCACGACTGCACCGACCCGGGCAAGCCCCGCATCGCCTGGAACGACGAGCAGGCCCGCGCCGACCTCGTCGACGCACTGGTCGGCGACGCGCTCAGGCTGCTGGGCCACCTGCCCGACCAGCAGCTCGGCGAGAAGGCCGCGAACGCGGTCGGCCTGCCGGCCCTGGTCGCCGGGCAGGACGTCGAGCCCGCCGACGAATCCGACGGCCGTGACGGACGCTGGCGCATCACCCAGGGAACCGTCTCGGACCGGGTCGTCTCCATGGTCGACCCCGATACCCGGCACGTCCACAAGACCCGCAGCCACTACCAGGACGGCTACAAGGCCCACCTGGCCGTCGAACCCGAAACCGGCCTGTTCACCGCCGTCGAGCTCACGCCCGGCAGCGGCAGCGACCATCATGAGGCGAGTGTCGCGCTCCACTCCGTCGCCGCCTGGGCACCCCCCGCCGGCACCGCCGAGCGATGCACCCGCATCCCACTCCGGCTGACGGCCGAGCCGGCCGGGGAACGGTGAACCGTGAGCCCTTCCGACGACTCGACGATCCGCGCCCTGTGGCAGGCGATGGAACGCGCATGGACGGCCGGGGACGGGAACGCCTTCGCCGCCGTCTTCGCGGAGGAGTGCGACTTCACGACGGTCCGCGGCGACAGCACGCCGGGCCGGACGGGAATCGCCAGAGGTCATGAGCGCCTCTTCCGATCGGCCTACCGGTCCAGCCGGCTCACCACGGCGGTCCGCGGCATCCGCTACCTGCGCCCGGACCTCGCCACCGTGACCGCCGAGTCCCGGATCGTCGCGTTGGACGGCGCGGCACTCGCCGACACCCACGCCCTGGCCGTCGTGGAACGCACGACCGCCTCGGGCGAACGGATCTGGCAGATCGTCACCTTTCACACCATGGTTCCGCTCGGGAACGCGCAACTGGCTCTGACCTGCGCTCTGCATCCGCTGGTCAACGAAGCCGCTGCCGACCGGTTCGCAAAGGGCCTGCACCTTGACGCAGTCCTTCGCGCCTTCAAGGCGGTCGAGTACCGGGTGCAAACCCTCTCGGGCTCGACCAAGATCGGCGAGGACCTGATGGGCTTCGTTCTCGGCAGCACAACGCCCAGGCTCACAGTCACCCGCTCGACCGGAGGGTCGCTTCCGAGCGAACAGGCTGGAATGAGGGACCTGTTCAAGGGGGCGATGACAGCCTTGCGTAACCCACGCGCTCACGGACCCCACTATGCAGACGACCCGGATGAGGCTCAGGAGATGCTGATTCTCGCGAGCTTCCTCATGCGTCGCCTGGATCTCGCGGAGGTGGTTTTGAGTGCTCCCGGGACTGCTAGCAGTGTCGCGGCGCCATAGCGCCGGTGCATGAGGCAATCCGTTGGGACGGCTCCCGCCCGGCCCGTCGATGGACATGGCCAGCAGGTGCTGTCCGGCGAGCACCTCCAGCCCGGCCATCGTTAGGGGTCGGGGAGGTGGCCGCCGAGCCGGCCCCGGGCGGCCTCCGTGACGGTCAGGTAGAGCCGGTTCAAGGCCGCCGCCCCGTCAGCCGGGGGCAGGTTGGCCCGGATCTCCCGCAACTGGTCGACTGCGTCCACCGACTGTCAACCACGTCGCTCCGGGCAATGGATAGCCGTCCCTCTCTGCGGCGGGGCCGGACGGATGCAGCAGAGCCCCCGGAGACGCTTGGTGCTGTCATTCCGGGGGCCTCTGCTGCCATCGGTGTGTGATCTCAGGTCGCGCGGACGGTGGGTATTCGGCCTCGCTCAGACTTTCCCGAGAGGAATTCCCGGGTCGGCCAGGCGGCCGGCGTCCACTACGCGCTTGGAGACGATCAGTTCGCGGATCGGGTCGGTGACGTCCCAGACGTTGACGTTCATCCCGGCGAGCACCCGGCCGCCGGACAGCCAGAACGCGATGAACTCGCGGCCGGCCCGGTCGCCGCGGAAGACCACCTGGTCGTAGCCCCCGGGCTCGACGTAGCCGACGTACTCCATGCCGAGGTCGTACTGGTCGGAGAAGAAGTACGGGACCCGGTCGTGGACCGCGTCCGCCTGCCCGAGCAGGGCGCGGGCGGCGGTCTGCGGCTGGTTCAGGGCGTTGGCCCAGTGCTCGACCCGGATGTGCTTGCCGAACAGCGGGTGGTAGGCGTTGGCGACGTCGCCGGCCGCGTAGACGTCCGGGTCCGAGGTGCGCAGGTGCCGGTCGGTCTTGATGCCGTTGTCGACCTCCAGCCCGGCCGCCTCGGCGAGCCCGGTGGCGGGGACGATGCCGATGCCCACGACGACCGCGTCGGCCGCCACCGTCGTCCCGTCGGCGAGCACGACGCCGGTCACCGTGCCGCCGTCGCCGGTCAGTTCGGTCACCTGGACGCCGAAGCGCAGGTCCACCCCGTGCTCCCGGTGGAGGTCGGCGAAGACCTCGGCGACCTCCCGGCCGAGCACCCGCAGCAGCGGCAGTTCGAGCGACTCCAGCACCGTCACCTCGGCGCCGGCCGTCCGGGCCGCGGCCGCCACCTCCAGGCCGATCCAGCCCGCGCCGATCACCACGATCCGGGCGCCCGGCCGCAGCGCCGCCTTGATCCGGTCGCTGTCGTCGACCCGGCGCAGGTACAGCACGCCGTCCTGGTCCGCGCCCGGCACCGGCAGGCGGCGCGGCACCGAGCCGGTGGTCAGCAGCAGCTTCGCGTACTCCACCCGACCGTCGTCGGCGAGCGTCACGGTGTGCCCGGTCGGGTCGATCGAGGCCACCGCCGTGCCCAGGCGCAGCGTGACGTCGTGCTCGGCGTACCACTGCGGCGGGTGGACGTAGATCTTCTCCCGGGCGTCCTTGCCGAGCAGGTAGCCCTTGGACAGCGGCGGCCGCTCGTACGGGCGCTCGTGCTCCTCGCCGATCAGGACGATGCCGCCCTCCCACCCGGCCCCGCGCAGCGCCTCGGCGGCCTTCGCGCCGCCCAGGGAGGCGCCGACGATCACGATCGGGCGGTCCTGCCCGCCGCCGGTTCCGGTGGTGCCGCTGTCCGTGCCCGCCATGCTCGACTCCTCGTAGTCCGGCCGTGGATGCGGGGCCAGCCTGCCGCCGTCCGGGTGGTGTGTCGAGGCCGCGCCGGGCGCGCCGCGCCTCGCTCGCCCGTACGGGTGAACGGGTGGGCCGGGCGGCGGGCCGGTGGCTACGGGGTCATCGCGTCCCTGACCAGCGCGGTGTCGGTGAACTGCTCGAAACGCACGATCCGGCCGCCGCGCACGGTGAAGTGGTGGGCGACCCGGACCGCGAGCGGTTTTCCGGTGGTCCTGTGGACGGCCGTGTAGCGGGCCAGCACCACGACGTCCTCGCCGTCCACCACGTAGGTGTCGTCGTGCGCCGTCCAGCCGTCCCACTCGGCGGCCAGCCGCTCCATCACGTTGGCGGTGACGCCCTTGGGGGTGCGGTAGGTGCCGGCCAGCGGGAAACCGGCCATCTCGGTCCACTCGACGTCCTCGGCGAGTGTGGCGCGCAGCGCGGCCAGGTCGCCCCGCGCGGAGGCCAGGTACTGGCGGCGGACCACGTCGGCGGGAGCGGTGGACTCGGCGAAGGCGGCGACGTCCCGGGGGATCTCGATCATCGTTCGCTCACCCCCACGCCATCTCGCCCATGACGACCTTGGTGCCGATGTCCACCGCGATCCGCAGCCCCAGCTCCGGGAAGCGGCGCTCCAGCGCCTCCTTGGCGGCGGACGCGTCCGCGGCCCGGCCGATCTCGGTCTCGAAGGCGCGCAGGTAGGCACGGGTGTGGTCGACGGCGTTCAGGTCGGTGGGCGCGCCGGCGACCCGGTGGCCGGCCGCCACCCAGGTCGGGTGGAGCGCCTCGATGCCGTCCAGCAGGTCGATCCAGGCGGCCCGTTGGGCCGGGTCCGGGGTGTCGGCCGTCCACACGTGCAGGCCCTCGAAGAGCAGCACCCCGCCGAGCACGGCCCGGTGGTGGTGCTGCCAGAGGTAGTGCCGGTCCGGGAGGTGGAAGTCGGCGCCGCGCAGCTCGAACCGGTGGCCCTCGAAGACGAGCTCGTCCCCGGGCAGCACCTCCGGGCGGACCAGCCGGGTGGGCAACTCGGGGCCCAGGTGGGACCAGGCGCGCAGCTTGTCGTCGAAGGTCTCCTGGATGTGCTCGACGGTCGAGGCGGTGGCCAGGAAGCGGGCCTGCGGGAAGGCGTCCTGCACTTCCTGGGCGCCGAAGTAGAAGTCCGGGTCGCCGTGGCTGACGAACACGGTGGTCAGCCGCTTGCCGGTGGCCCTGACCCGTTCGACCAGGCGGCGGCCGTCGGAGCGGGTGAACCCGGCGTCGACCAGCAGCGCGTCCCGCGGCCCGGTGACCAGGACGGAGGTCTTGTTCAGCGAGCTGTCGGGGCCGTCGACGATCTCGAAGTCGAGTGCGCTCACGTCGGGTTTCCTTCCGCGGGGCCGGGCGTGCCTCGCCGCCAGCATCGGTGCTGGGTGTCGCGCCCGCATCCGGAGGACGCCGGTGTCAGGCGCGCGTCCAGAGCGTGAGGTCACTGCTGGTGGCCACCGCGAGGGTCCGGCCGGTGGGGGAGAAGCCGACGGCGCGCAGGGTCGACCAGCCGGAGTCGAAGACCTGCCACCAGCTCTCGCCGTGCTCGCCCTGCCACGGCCCCCGGCCGGTCGCGAGCAGCACCCGGTGGTGCGGCCACTCCGGGGCGGCGACCTCCACGTGCCAGCCGCCCTCGGCGCCGGTGTGCAGACCGCCGCCCCACGACCCGGCCACCGGGATCCGCACGTCCGTGACCTGGCCGAGGCCGGGGCAGCAGAGGTCCGGGCCGTCCGGGTCCTCGTCCGGCTCGTGGTCGCGCGCCAGCTTGAGGCCCGTCACCGCGTCGAACAGGCCGTGGCCGCCGTGCGACACGGTCAGCACCAGGTCGTGCCCGCTCTCCGGGTGGACGGCGAAGCCGATGCCGAGCAGCCCGCCGACCGCGATCGTGCCGTGGCCGACCGGCCGCCACGGCTCCGGCGGAGCGGTCACCGCGGCGGCCAGGATCCGGTCGCGCAGGTGCTGCTGGTACGGGGTCAGGGCCATGGGGCCGATCATCCCACCGGGCCGCTCCTACTGCGCCGGGCCCAGCCGCAGCACCGCCAGCGCTCCCAGCGCGGTGGCGGCGGCGAGCGGCACCCACAGCGCGCCCGGACCGGCCGCGAGCAGCGCCGTCAGCACCGCCGGCGCGGCCGCCCGGCCCACCCCCATCGACAGCTCCCAGCGCGCCAGCGCCCGCCCGAGCAGGTGCGGCGGGGCGACGGCCGCCACCAGCGCCGTCCCCGAGCCGGTGTAGAGGATCTCGCCCAGCGTGTACAGCACCGCGACCACCGCGATGCCCGCCGCCCCCGGTGCTCCGCCGAGCGCCCCGGCCGCCCAGAAACCCAGGTACGAGACCGACAGCAGCGCCCCCGAGGTCGCCAGCACGGCCCGCCGCGGACGGTCCGCCAGCCGCAGCACCAGCGCCAGCTGCAGGGCGATCACCAGCACCGTGTTGCCCACGAACAGGCCCGAGGACCAGGCCGGGGACGCGTGCAGCTGCAGCACCAGCAGCGCGGGCAGCGCCACCTCCAGCACGTCGAAGCAGAACGCGTACGGCAGGTTGGCGAGGCTCAGCAGGCTGATCCGGCGCAGCGGTGCGCTCCCCTCCGCGGGGCCGTCCTGCGCCGCCCGCTGCGGAGTCTGCCGGTCGGCCCGCACCCGCAGCGAGCCCACCAGTGCGGCCGCGCCCAGGCAGGCCGCGCCGGTCACCCCGGCCAGCAGCCGGATCGCCCCCGCCCCGCCGCTCACCGCCACCGTGGCCAGCAGCGCGCCCACGCCCAGCCCCGCGTTGCGCACCGACCGCCCGGCGGCGAGCGCCGCGTCCCGCAGCCGCCCGTCCGTCAGGGTGCTCACCACCGCCGCGTGCGTGGTCGGCCAGGACTGGCTGCCCACCCCGAACAGCACCGCCGCCGCCGTGAACCCCGGCAGGCCGTCGGCGCGCAGCAGCGCCAGCGCGCCCGCCGCCCGCAGCAGGAGGGTGACGGCCGCCGGGAGCGTGCGGGCGCCCCGGTCGATCCAGCGGCCGGTCAGCGGCACCACCAGCAGGCCCGCCACCATCCCGGCCGACAGCGCCAGCCCGACCGCCCCCGCCCCCAGGTGCAGCATGCCGACGCCGTACAGCAGCAGGAACGGCCGCAGCATGCCGCCGCCCACGGCGTCCACCGCCAGCGCGACGGCGTACCGGGGACCGCCGGCGGCGGTCAGCAGGCCCAGCAGCGCGGACGGGCCCCGGCGGCCCGCGCCGATCGGCGGGGCGGGCGGCCCGCCGTCGCGGACGGCGGCGTGGTCATGGACGGACTTCTCCTGGATCAGGCTCATGACCGGTACCGTCCGCCCGGGCCGGGCCCCCTGGCACGTCGATTGACGGTTCCCGTCAATCGGTGGCGGACGTCGCCGGAACGGGTGACAGGATCTGCTGCGTGAGCGAGTGGAGCGCGGGGAGCGCGGGGAGCGAGCGGAAAGCGCGGTACGGGCCGCATGGGCCGCATGGGCCGTACGGGCCGAACGGACGGACCATCGGGAACGGCGCGCGGGCGGACGCCCCCGCCGAGAGCAGCGGGGCGGACGCATGAGCGTGACCATCGACATCAGCGGCCTGCCCGACGAGCGCCTGCTCTTCACGCCCTCCCCGCTCGCCGAGCTGGACGCCATGCTGCACGTGCTCGCCGAGCCGGCGCACCACCCCGCGCTGCACGGCTGGGCGAGCAGCACCACCGCGTCGATCCCGCCCGAACTGGCCGAGCGACTGCTGGAGGCCGACTTCCTCTGGCGCTCCTCGCGTGCCGACTTCCTCGTCCCCGGGCTGCCCGGCGCCACCCTCGCCGAGGAACTCGACGCCGTCGACCGGATCGACGACGAGCTGTTCGTGGCCGGCGCCCTCATCACCACCTGCGGTTCCTCCCGGCTCAACCCGCGCACCGCCTCCCCGCTCACCGACCCCGCCGCCAACGAACGCGCCCGCGAACTCGCCCTCGCCCGCGGCCCCCGGCAAGCCGCGTTCGCCGACCGGCTGCTCGCCGACCCGCCCGCGGTCCGGGCCCTGGTGCGCCGGATGCTGGAGGACTGCGCCTCCGCGTTCTTCACCGACGCCTGGCAGCGCGTGCTGCCCGCCCTCGCCGCCGACGCCCGGCACAAGACCGACCTGCTGGCCCGCCGGGGCCTCGGCGAGACACTGGCCGCCGTCTCCCCGTCCGTCACCCTCGACCAGGGCGGCGACGGGCGGCGACGGATCGTCATCGACAAGCTGCAGGACAGCACCACCAGTGCCGTCGACAGCGGGGGCGTCACCTTCATCCCCACCGCCTTCGGCCGCCCCCACCTGCTGGTGGTCTACGCCCCCGGCTGGCGGCCCGTCCTCCAGTACCCGGTCGC
Source organism: Kitasatospora sp. NPDC059599 (assembly GCF_042735125.1). NCBI lineage: Bacteria > Bacillati > Actinomycetota > Actinomycetes > Kitasatosporales > Streptomycetaceae > Kitasatospora > Kitasatospora sp. NPDC059599. Next base: position 28,319 of record NZ_JBHWCL010000105.1, read on the forward strand.
CGAGGCCGGCCTGCCCGAGCCGGTCTCCCTCGCCCTCGTCCAGCAGCGACTGGAGGCGCTCGCCCACCCCGTCCGGCTGCGTCTCGCCCGCACCATGGCCCGCGGCCCGCACACCACCGGCGAACTCGCCTCCGCCTGGCAGCTGAGCGCCCCCGAGGTTTCCCGCCACCTGGCCGTGCTGCGCAAGGCCGGGCTGCTCACGACCCAGCGGCGCGGGCGGTACATGCTCTACCAGCTGGACCTGGCGGGCAGCGCCCGGCTCGGCTCGGACTTCCTGGAGGCGGTGCTGAGGTGATCCGGCGCGCGGGAGGGAACAGCGGCCGGGTGGAACGCGTTCGTCCGGGCATGACCGACGACGCGGCCACCGCCGCCCCCACGCCCGGGATCCTTCGCTACGCCGCCTTCGCCACCCGCCCCGAGGGCGGCAACCCGGCGGGCGTGGTGCTCGACGCCACCGGGCTGACCGACCGGCGGATGCTCGCCCTGGCCGCCGAGATCGGCTACTCCGAGACCGCCTTCCTGACTGCGGGCCCGGCCGAAGGGGCCTACCGGGTGCGGTACTTCAGCCCGCTCGCGGAGGTCCCGTTCTGCGGGCACGCGACGGTCGCCTCCGCGGTCGCCCTCGCCGAGCGCACCGGCCCCGGCCGATACGTCTTCGTGACGGCTGCCGGTGACGTCCCGGTCGAGGTCGAGCGCGACACCGACGGGCTGCTGCGGGCGACCCTCACCAGCGTCGAACCGAAGGTCGAGGAGGTCCTCGCGGCCGACGTCGAGGAGGCACTGGCCCTGCTCGGCTGGTCCGCCGCCGACCTGGACCCGGCGCTGCCGCCGCGGATCGCCTACGCCGGCGCCCGGCACCTCGTCCTCGCCGTCGGCACCCGTGCGCGACTGGCCCGCCTCGACTACGACTTCGACGGCCTGGCCGACCACATGCGGGCCCGCGACCTCACCACCCTCCAGCTGGTCTGGCGCGAGGCCCCCGAGGTCTTCCACGTCCGCGACCCCTTCCCGGTCGGCGGCGTGGTCGAGGACCCGGCCACCGGCGCCGCCGCGGCCGCCTTCGGCGCGTACCTGCGGGAGCTGGGCGCGGTGGCGGCCCCGGCGGTGCTGACGCTGCACCAGGGCGAGGACCTGGGCCGCCCGGGCGTGCTGCGGGTCGAACTGCGGGCGGAGGACGCGCGGGTGCGGGTCTCGGGCACGGCGGTGGCGATCGGCTGAGGCCGGGTGTGACCCGGGTGCGACGCCGGGCGCCGTCAGGACGGGCGTCGGGGCGGTCGGCCGGGGCGGGGCGCCGACGGGCACCGGGGTGAGGCGTCGACGGGGGCCGGCTCACCGGCCGGCGGAAGGGCCGAACGGGATCGATGGGCTCGGCGACCCATGAGTCGGGCTCATCGGTCGGGGCCGTCCGGGGCCCGGTGTCCGGTGGTGCCCGCGCCGCCCGCTGCTCGTGGCGAGCGACGGGCGCCGGGCACCACCGGAGCGGGTCACTCCGCCGGGTCGATCCGGTAGCCGCCGCGGGCCGAGTGGAGGGTGAGCGCCTCGACCGGGCAGAAGTCCACCGCCTCGGCCAGCTCGTCCGTCAACTCCGCTCCGCCGTCGGCGAATGCGGCCAGGGGTGCGGCCAGTCCGTCCGCGCCGAGGGCCAGCGAGTCGGGGGCGCTGAGCGCGCACATCCCGGAGCCGATGCAACGGTCCCGGTCGACCCGGACGATCACCGGCTCGGTGTCCGCCCGGCCCGTCACCAGGCCACCTGCAGGGAGTTCGGGCTGCGCGTCAGCAGGCCGCGCCGCCAGTCGATCCGTTCGGCCGCCTCGGCGATCCGCAGGGCGGGCAGCCGGCGGGCCAGCCGGTGCAGGGCCAGCTCCAGCTCCATCCGGGCCAGCCAGGCGCCCAGGCAGTGGTGCGGCCCGGCGCCGAAGGTCAGCATGGGTGCGGCCAGCGGGGAGAACAGCTCGGTGCGCAGGTCCCCGGTGAAGACCTCCGGGTCCTGGTTGGCGGCGGCGGTGTCGGCGGCGACCACGCTGCCGGCCGGGATGGACACCCCGCCGATCTCCACGTCCTCGACGGTGCGGCGCATCAGTCCGGGCATGTGCTCGTGGGCGTCGCCGAGCGGAACGGCGCGCAGCAGCTGCTCGGTCGCGGCGGCGGCGCTGGCCTCGTCGGAGGCGAGCTGCTGCCAGGCCTCGCGCCCGTCGCCGAGCAGGTAGACCAGGGCGTTGCCGAGGCTGGTCATGGTGGTCTCGTGACCGGCCACGACGAGGCCGATGACCAGCGCGACCAGCTGGGCCTCGGTGATCGAACCGTCCTCGGCGGCGGCCGCCAGCAGACTGCTGACCAGGTCGTCGCCGGGCTCGGCGCGGCGCTCGGCGATCACCCCGGCGCCGAAGGCGGCGAACTCGGTCATCGCGGTGACGATCGCCTCGGCGGAGTAGGCGGTGGTGGACAGCGCGTGGTCGCTCCAGTGGGCGAGCCGCTTGCCGTCCAGGTTGTCCAGGCCCATCAGCCGGCTGATCACCGCGACCGGCAGCGGGCGGGTGTAGGCGGCGACGATGTCGGCGGGGGAGCCGTGGTCGATCAGCTCGTCGATGAGCGACTCGACGACCGAGGCCACCCACGGCTTCCAGCGGGCTATCGCGCGCGGGGTGAAGGCCCGCTGCACGGTGCGGCGCAGCCGCTGGTGCTCGGTGCCGTCGATGTTCAGCATGCTCTGCGGGTCGTCCAGGATGTTGGGCGTGACCGTGACCGGCGGCGCGTCCGGCGCGTAGAGCGGGGCGCGGCCCAGGCGGGGGTCCGTCAGCACCTGCCGCACGTCGGCGTGCCGGCTGACCAGCCAGACCGGCGTGCCGGTGGGCAGTGCGGCGAGCCGGGGCGGACCGGGTTCCAGGTGGCGCAGGCAGTGCAGCGGGGGAAGCGGGGCGGTGCCGGTTCCGGCGCCGGTCGCACTGTTCTCGGTGGACATCCGTACTCCAGACTCCAGGGCGATGGACCGCGCGGGGCGGTCCGACGGGGGGTGGATCCGAGGATGGCGCGGGGGACGGGTGGTGCGGCCGGCTGGGCGGCTCGACACGGGCCGGGGCGGGTCGGGCATCTGCTGCGGGGTGGCGCGAAATGTGCGGGGGCGTACGGTCGGTACGCGCCGGTCACGGGCGGCGCGCGGTGGCGCGCCGTCGGGTGGGGCGGGTGTGCTGAGCGTGGTCGCGTGGACCGTCTCTGCTACGACCGTACGTGGGCCGCGGGGCGCCCGTCTGCGGGACTTCCAGCCAACACCGGTGCTTTCAGGGCAGTTCGAGGCGCGCTGACGGGCGCTCAGCGCCGCCTGTGCGCCCCCGCCGTCGGGGCCGCGGCGAGGTGCCTCCGGGTAGGCCTCCGGCATGTGCCGGGTGAGGCGCCGTGAGGTGGCGGAACGTCGGCCCGCCCCGCCGGCGGCACGGCCGGTGCGCCGGATCGCCGCGGATCACCCCGCCCGCTCCGCAGGTGGTCGGGGGCGTGGGCGCTACGCTTCGTGGGCAGTGCGCCTGCAGTCCGTCTGCAGGCTGTCGTCGCAGGTCAAGCCGGTGCGGAGCGGCACCGGCCGTCGGAGGTGGAATCGGATGGCCCAGCAGGTCAAGGCAGTGATCGCGCGCGCCAAGGGCGCGCCCGTGGAGGTGACCACGATCGTGGTCCCGGACCCCGGTCCGGGTGAGGCGGTGGTCCGGATCCAGGCTTGCGGCGTCTGCCACACCGACCTCCACTACCGGGAGGGGGGCATCAACGACGAGTTCCCGTTCCTGCTCGGCCACGAGGCCGCGGGCATCGTGGAGTCCGTCGGCGAGGGCGTCACCGAGGTCGCGCCCGGCGACTTCGTGGTCCTCAACTGGCGCGCGGTGTGCGGCCAGTGCCGCGCCTGCAGGCGCGGGCGCCCGCAGTACTGCTTCGACACCCACAACGCCCGGCAGAAGATGACGCTGCTGGACGGCACCGAGCTGTCCCCGGCGCTGGGCATCGGCGCGTTCGCCGAGAAGACCCTGGTCGCGGCCGGCCAGTGCACCAAGGTCGACCCGGCGGCCGAGCCGGCCGTCGCCGGCCTGCTGGGCTGCGGCGTGATGGCGGGCCTCGGCGCCGCGATCAACACCGGCAACGTGGGCCGCGGCGACTCGGTCGCCGTCATCGGCTGCGGCGGCGTCGGCGGCGCGGCCGTGATGGGCTCCCGGCTGGCGGGCGCGTCGAAGATCATCGCCGTCGACATCGACGACCGCAAGCTGGAGACCGCCCGCACGCTCGGCGCCACCCACACCGTCAACTCCCGTACCACCGACCCGGTCGAGGCCATCCGCGAACTGACCGGCGGCAACGGCGCGGACGTGGTCGTCGAGGCCGTCGGCCGGCCCGAGACCTACCGGCAGGCCTTCTACGCCCGCGACCTGGCCGGCACCGTCGTCCTGGTCGGCGTGCCGACCCCGGAGATGAAGCTGGAACTCCCGCTGCTCGACGTCTTCGGCCGCGGCGGCGCCCTGAAGTCCTCCTGGTACGGCGACTGCCTGCCCTCGCGGGACTTCCCGATGCTCATCGACCTCTACCTCCAGGGCCGACTGGACCTGCGCGCCTTCGTCACCGAGACGATCGAGCTCGACGCGGTGGAGCAGGCCTTCGAGCGGATGCACCAGGGCGACGTCCTGCGTTCGGTGGTGGTCCTGTGAGCGCCCCCCGCGTCGACCGGCTGGTGACCGCCGGGACCTTCGAACTCGACGGCGGCAGCTGGGAGGTGGAGAACAACGTCTGGATCGTCGGCGACGACGAGGAGGCGGTGGTGATCGACGCCGCGCACGACGCCGGGGCCATCGAGGCCGCACTCGGCGGGCGCCGCCTGCGGGCGATCGTCTCCACGCACGCGCACAACGACCACGTCGACGCGGCCCCGGACCTCGCCGACCGGACCGGCGCGCCGATCCTGCTGCACCCGGACGACCTGCCGCTGTGGAAGCTCACCCACCCCGACCGCCTCCCGGACGGCGAACTCGCCGACGGCCAGCGGATCGAGGTGGCCGGCACCGAGCTGACTGTCCTGCACACCCCGGGCCACGCCCCGGGCGCGGTCTGCCTGTACGCGCCCGGCCTGGGCACCGTCTTCACCGGCGACACCCTGTTCCAGGGCGGCCCGGGCGCGACCGGCCGGTCGTTCTCGCACTTCCCGACCATCATCGACTCGATCCGGGAGCGTCTGCTGACGCTCCCGGCCGACACGGTGG
>NZ_JBHWCL010000106.1:0-32322 GCF_042735125.1 Kitasatospora sp. NPDC059599
TTCCACCGCAGCAAGGACTGATCCGCAGGACCGCAGACGCGCGGAGCCGCCCGCGGTGCTTCCGGCGGACCTCAGGCCCGCTCCCGGTGCTTCCGGCGGACCTCAGGCCCGCTCCCGGTGCTTCCGGCGGACCTCAGGCCCGCTTGGGGCTGGTGACGGCGACCAGTTCGGTGCCGTCCTCGGACAGCCGCAGTTCGGTGCGCAGTTCGGCCAGCTCGCCGAGGTGGTGCAGGTGGGTGCCGCCGCAGAAGATCTGCGCGCCGCCCTCGGGGAGCTCGCAGTGCCACTGGCGGCGGGCGGTGAGTTCGGGACCGGGCACCTCGATGCGGACCGGGGCGTCGGCGGCGACCCAGGCGGCGAGCCGGGCGTTGACGTCCTCGGTGAGCGCGGGCAGGGCGTCGGCCAGGGCGGGGAACTCCTCGGTGGCGTCCGCCGTGAAGCCCTTCTTCTTGAGCGACTTGCCGAGCCGGTAGGTGTCGGTGCTGGCCTCGGTGTCCATCACCGAGCTCGCCATGGCGAGGCTGTCGAAGTCGGGGTTGCCGAAGGCGTCCGAGCGGCCCGGGTCCTTGCGCCAGCGCGGGGCGAGCGCCGCGTTGAGGGCGAGGGCGAGCAGGTGGCAGCCGCTGTGGGAGGCGCTGAGCGCTCCCCGGCGGCCGGCGTCGACGGCGAGCGCGGCGGTGCGGCCGGTGAGGTCGCCGGGGTCGGCGTCGAGGACGTGCAGGACCAGCCAGGACCATGCCTCGTCACCGCGCCGGACCGGGATGTCGGCGCCGACCAGCAGCGCGTCGTCCTCCGGGCCCACGGCGCCGGTCAGGCAGTCGACGACGGCGAACCCGGTGCCGTCGACGGTGAGGGTGCCGTGGTCGGCGGGCTGGTCGGGCCAGGTGTGGTCGAGCGGGTGGAACGGGGTCGCCGCGGTCACGACGGCGTACCGGCCGTCGGCCAGCGGGTGCACCGCGAGCACCGGGGACTCGCCGGTCACCGCCCCGGCCGGGAAGCTGACGTGGGTGGTGGGGAGGGTCATGCCTGGCTCCGGTGGACGTGGGACGACGAGGGTGGACGGGCCCCGGCGCTCGGCCGCGGCCCGTCCACCATTCTGCCCTTCGCCCGTCAGCCCAGTGTCGGCAGCTTGATCAGCACCAGCAGGGCGATCAGCTGCAGCGCCGAGGCGGCGGCGGCCTTGCCCCAGGGCAGGTCGTGCAGCCGCCGGACCATGCAGGTCAGCAGGTACGCGCAGAGCGCCCAGGTCGCCCAGCCGACGACCTGGACGACGGGGCTGCCGGAGGGCAGCACCAGGTCGAGCAGCAGCCGGGGGGCGTCGGTGAGCCAGCCGATGAGCGCGGCCAGGCCGACGGTCGACTTCCACGGCCCGTCGCCGCCCAGCTGGCGGGCCAGCGCGTAGGTGACCCCGCCGAAGACCGCGCCGACGACGGTGAAGCAGACGGCGGCGGCGAGGATGCCGGTCAGTGCGACGGTGAAGGTGGAGTTGACGATGTCGTCGTGGGTCAGCCCGATGCCGAGCACCGCGAGCGAGCCGTACAGCAGCGAGACGGTGAGGGCGGGCAGCCAGACCTGGTGGTCACGGGTGCGGTCGAACATCGCGGTCGGGCTGCGGAAGAGGCCGACGAACAGCTCGCGCCAGTGCGGCCGGGGGCCGGCGACGTGCGGGGCCGACTGGCCGCCGGCCCGGTAGACGGCGACGTTGTCCTGGCCGTACGACCCCTGCTGCTCGTGCGCCTGCTGCCCGTACGGCTGCTGCTGCCCGTGACCGTCGTGGGCGTAGCCGTCCGGCGGGTACTGCCCGTACCGGCCCTGGTCCGGGTACTGCCCCTGGTCGTACTGCCGCTGGTCGTAGTGGCCCTGGTGCGGGGGTTCCTGCCCGTACGGGCCGCCGCCCGGGTACGGGTCGCGCGTCGGGAACGCGCGGGTGTTCCCCGGCCGGTCGGCCGCGTACGGGTCGTACCCGTCGTCGGCCGTTCCCGCCGGGCCCCCCGCGGCTCCCGGGTGCGGGGCCGTGAAGAACTCCGGCCCGTCCGTCCGCCCGTGCCCCCCGGGCGCCCCCGGCGGCGGCGGAGGGGCCGACCACCCGCCGTGCGGGCGGTCGGAGCCCTGACCGCTGTCGTATCGATTACCAGCCACGCTCTGAAGGTACCCGTCCGGCCCGGGCCCCGTCGGCCTCTGACGGAGCCGGGGCCGGTTTGCAGCGAGGCTGAGACGAACAGGGCCGAAAGCCGCCCCGGGGCCCCGGGAAACCGGACGGCCGGATCGCGCGCGACCCGAGGACCGGAGGAGCCGGAGCGGCCCGGGAGGGCCGGACTACCGCTGCGCGGTGACCGACGGGCCGTGCACCGCCGCCGCCGCGCTGGTACCGGCCGGGCAGCCGCCCGGGCCGGCCGAGGTCCGGACGGCACCGACCGGCAGCAGGGTGCCGCAGGCGATCCGGATGCCGGTCGGGAGCTCGTTGTCCGACTCCACGATCGCGCCGTCGCCGATCACCGCGCCGTCCAGCGCCGAGCGGTCGCCGACGGTGGCGTAGGCGCCCACGATCGAGTCCTTGACCAGGGTGTCCGGGCCGATCACCGCGCCCGGCAGGATCACGCTGCCCTCGACGATCGCACCGGCCTCGACCACCGCGTCCGCGGAGATCACGGTGCCGCCGCTGAGCACCGCGCCCGGGTGGACGGTGGCGCCGGGCAGCAGCAGGGCGTCGCCGGTCGGACCGGGGACGGCCGGGGAGTCGACCTTGCCGAGCACCAGGTCGGCCGAGCCCCGGACGAAGGCGGCGGGGGTGCCGAGGTCCAGCCAGTACGAGGTGTCGACCACGCCGCGCAGCAGCGCGCCGGTGGCCAGCAGCTCGGGGAAGGTCTCGCGCTCGACGGACACCTCGCGGCCGGCCGGGATCCGGTCGATCACGGAGCGGGTGAAGACGTAGCAGCCGGCGTTGATCTGGTCGGTGACGATCTGCTCGGGCGTCTCCGGCTTCTCCAGGAACTCCAGTACCCGCCCGTTCTCGTCGGTCGGGACGAGACCGAAGGCGCGCGGGTCCTCGACCCGGGTGAGGTGCAGGGTGACGTCGGCCCCGGCGGCCACGTGGCCGTCGCGCAGGGCGGCGATGTCGACGCCGGAGAGGATGTCGCCGTTGAAGACCAGGACCGGCTCGTCGGGGCCGCAGGTCAGGCCGGAGGCGGCGTTGCGGATGGCCCCGCCGGTGCCCAGCGGCTCGCGCTCGGTCAGGTAGACCAGCTCGATGCCGTACGGGGTGCCGTCCTGGAAGTGGTCCTCGAACACCTCGGCCAGGTACGAGGTGGCCAGCACGACGCGGGTGACGCCGGCGGCGGCCGCCCGGGCCAGCTGGTGCGCGATGAAGGGGACGCCTGCCACGGGCAGCATGGGCTTGGGGGTGTGGGTGGTCAGCGGACGCAGTCGCGTGCCCTTACCACCGACCAGCATGATCGCCTCGGTCATGGTCTGCGCTGTTCCCCTTGTGGTCTCTGCGGTCCGGCCCGGCGGGCCGGCGCCTCCGTCGGTGTTCTGGACCCGTCCGTCCGGCCGGCGCGGGTCGGCGCCCGTCCGGCCTTGCGCCCGGAACGGGTGGACCGGCACGGAGCCGGTCCGGCGCCTACTGTATTTCCTTCCAACCGAATGCCCGTCCGGCGCCCGTGCGACGGACGTCACTCCCCGTCCGCCCGCCGTACCGCCGAGGGCCACCGCAGTACCCCGAAAGCCCGGCCCGGCGGGCGCGTTGGCGGCGTCCACCGGGCCGGGCAGTTGTAGCAGAACTGTCGAACAGCGGGCTTCGGGGCCGCGGACGGCTACGCGTCCACGGTCTCCGGGTGCTCCTCGGCCTCGGCCGGCGGGGTGGCCTTCACCGAGTCGAGCAGCAGCTGGGCGACGTCGACGACCTTCAGGTGCTCCTTGGCCGCGCCCTCGTTCTTCTTGCCGTTGACCGAGTCGGAGAGCATCACCAGGCAGAACGGGCAGGCGGTGGAGACGATGTCGGGGTTGAGCGACAGCGCCTCGTCCACGCGCTCGGTGTTGATCCGCTTGCCGATGCGCTCCTCCATCCACATCCGGGCGCCGCCGGCGCCGCAGCAGAAGCCGCGCTCCTTGTGGCGGTGCATCTCCTGCTGGCGCAGACCGGGGACCTTGTCCATGATCTCGCGCGGCGGGCTGTAGACCTTGTTGTGGCGGCCCAGGTAGCAGGGGTCGTGGTAGGTGATCAGGCCCTCGACCGGGTTGACCGGGACGAGCTTGCCCTCGTCGATCAGGTGCTGCAGCAGCTGGGTGTGGTGGATCACCTCGAAGTGACCGCCGAGCTGCGGGTACTCGTTGGCGATGGTGTTGAAGCAGTGCGGGCAGGTGGCCACGATCCGCTTGGTCGGGGCGTCCTCCAGCGCGGCGTTCAGCGTCTCCACGTTCTGCGCGCCGAGCATCTGGAACAGGAACTCGTTGCCCAGGCGGCGCGGGGAGTCACCGCTGCAGGTCTCCTCCTTGCCGAGGATGGCGAACTTCACGCCCGCGGTGTGCAGCAGCTCGGCGAAGGCCTTGGTGGTCTTCTTGGCGCGGTCCTCCAGGGCGCCGGCGCAGCCGACCCAGTAGAGGTACTCGACCTCGGCGGGGTCGATGTCCTCGCCGATCACCGGCACCTCGATGCCGGTGTCCTTCTTGAGCTCCTTGACCCAGTCGAGGCGGGCCTTGGTGGCCATGCCCCACGGGTTGCCCTTGTTCTCCAGGTTCTTGAGCATCGTCCCGGCCTCGGTCGGGAAGTTGCTCTCGATCATCACCTGGTAGCGGCGCATGTCGACGATGTGGTCGATGTGCTCGATGTCCACCGGGCACTGCTCGACGCAGGCGCCGCAGGTGGTGCAGGACCACAGGACGTCCGGGTCGATGACGCCGTTCTCCTCGGCGGTGCCGATCAGCGGGCGCTCGGCCTCGGCCAGGGCGGCCGCCGGGACGTCCTTGAGCTGCTCGGGGGTGGCCTGCTCGTTCCCCTCCGCGTCCTTGCCGCCGCCGGCCAGCAGGTACGGCGCCTTGCCGAAGGCGTGCTCGCGCAGGCTCATGATCAGCAGCTTGGGCGAGAGCGGCTTGCCGGTGTTCCAGGCCGGGCACTGCGACTGGCAGCGGCCGCACTCGGTGCAGGTGGAGAAGTCGAGGATGCCCTTCCAGGAGAAGTGCTCGACCTGGGAGACGCCGAAGACGGCGTCGTCGGCCGGGTCCTCGAAGTCGATCGGCTGGCCGTTGCTGGTCATCGGACGGAGCTCGCCGAGGGCGGTGCCGCCGTCCTCCTCGCGCTTGAAGTAGATGTTGAAGAAGCCGAGGAAGCGGTGCCAGGCGACGCCCATCGAGGGGTTGATGCCGATGGTGGTGGCCCACGCGAACGAGATGCAGATCTTCAGCATCGCGAACAGGTAGATCAGGTTCTCCAGCGTGCCGTGCGACAGCCCGCTGAGCGCGGAGACCAGCGGGTACGAGACCAGGTGCTCCGGTCCGTACGAGTCGACGCCGTCGAGGGCGCCCTCCAGCGCGCGCAGCATCAGGATGCAGAGGCCGATGCCGAGGATGGTGTACTCGACGTAGAAGGCCTGCCAGGCGATCGAGCCGGCGAACCGGGACTTGCGGCCGGACCGCGACGGCAGGCTCATCAGCCGGATCACGATCAGGGTCAGGATGCCCAGCGTGGTCAGGGTGCCGACCAGCTCGACGAAGAGCTGCCAGATCATCCAGTGACCGATGATCGGCAGCGCGAAGTCGGCGTCGAACAGCTGGCCGAAGGCGTTGACGATGGTCAGCACCAGGCTGAAGAAGCCGACGGCGACGAACCAGTGGGCGATGCCCACGATCCCCCAGCGGTTCATCCTGGTGTGGCCGACGAACTCGACGGCCACGGTCTTGACGCGCTGGGCGGGCTGTCCGAAGCGGGTGGAGTCCGCCGCCCCGGTGCGCACCACCTTGTAGATGTACAGCGCCGCACGGGCGGCGAGCGCGGTGCCGATCACGAATGTGACCAGCGAGATGACGATCGCTGCTAGCTGCATCGGCTCTCCGTCTCCTGCGGCTTTGCGGTTGAGCAGTCTCTGCGGTTCTAGGGTTGTCGACTTGAGTGTACTGGTCGGTAACTTGCCGGGCCGACGGCCCGGACATTACAGGTCGCCAACAGCTCTCCAGAAGGTTCCCAAGCTATGGCGGCAGTCACGTGTCCGCACCCCCGCCACGACGGGACCGCGGCCCCCCGCCCGGACGGACCGTCCGTACCCCACCGGATCCACCCGCCCCCGGAGCCGCTCCGCCGGGCCACCGCGGCACGGTCCGGCTCAGCAAAGTTGAGCGACTCGCACTCATGCCTGTTGACGCTGCCCACCGGGTCATGCATCCTTGAGCCCGTAAAGCTCAACTCTTCCGTGGAGGTATCTACGATGGCACGCGCGGTCGGCATCGACCTCGGTACGACGAACTCGGTCGTCAGCGTTCTGGAGGGTGGCGAGCCCACCGTCATCACGAACGCCGAGGGCGCCAGGACCACGCCGTCCGTCGTCGCCTTCGCCAAGAACGGCGAGGTCCTGGTCGGCGAGGTGGCCAAGCGTCAGGCGGTCACCAACGTCGACCGGACCATCCGCTCGGTCAAGCGCCACATGGGCACCGGGTGGAAGATCAACCTGGACGGCAAGGACTTCAACCCGCAGCAGATCAGCGCCTTCATCCTGCAGAAGCTGAAGCGGGACGCCGAGGCCTACCTGGGCGAGACGGTCACCGACGCCGTCATCACCGTCCCGGCGTACTTCTCGGACTCCGAGCGCCAGGCCACCAAGGAGGCCGGTGAGATCGCGGGCCTCAACGTCCTGCGCATCGTCAACGAGCCGACCGCGGCCGCCCTCGCGTACGGCCTCGACAAGGACGACCAGACCATCCTGGTCTTCGACCTCGGCGGCGGCACCTTCGACGTCTCCCTGCTGGAGATCGGCGACGGGGTCGTCGAGGTGAAGGCCACCAACGGTGACAACCACCTCGGTGGTGACGACTGGGACCAGAAGGTCGTCGACCACCTGGTCAAGGTCTTCCAGAGCGGCCACGGCGTCGACCTGTCCAAGGACAAGATGGCCCTGCAGCGTCTGCGCGAGGCCGCCGAGAAGGCCAAGATCGAGCTGTCCTCGTCCTCCGAGACCTCGATCAACCTGCCCTACATCACGGCCTCCGCCGAGGGCCCGCTGCACCTGGACGAGAAGCTCACCCGGGCCCAGTTCCAGCAGCTGACCTCGGACCTGCTGGAGCGCTGCAAGATCCCGTTCCACAACGTGATCAAGGACGCCGGCATCTCGCTCTCCGAGATCGACCACGTCGTCCTCGTCGGCGGCTCCACCCGCATGCCGGCCGTCGCCGAGCTCGTCCGCGAGCTGACCGGCGGCAAGGACGCCAACAAGGGCGTCAACCCGGACGAGGTCGTCGCCATCGGCGCCTCGCTCCAGGCCGGTGTCCTCAAGGGCGAGGTCAAGGACGTCCTGCTGCTCGACGTCACCCCGCTGTCCCTCGGCATCGAGACCAAGGGCGGCATCATGACCAAGCTGATCGAGCGCAACACCACGATCCCGACCAAGCGCTCCGAGATCTTCACCACGGCCGAGGACAACCAGCCGTCCGTGCAGATCCAGGTCTACCAGGGCGAGCGCGAGATCGCCGCGTACAACAAGAAGCTCGGCATGTTCGAGCTGACCGGCCTGCCGCCGGCGCCGCGCGGCCTGCCGCAGATCGAGGTCACCTTCGACATCGACGCCAACGGCATCATGCACGTGGCCGCGAAGGACCTCGGCACCGGCAAGGAGCAGAAGATGACCGTCACCGGCGGCTCCTCGCTGCCGAAGGACGAGGTCGACCGCATGCGCCGCGAGGCCGAGCAGTACGCGGAGGACGACCACAAGCGCCGCGAGGCCGTCGAGACCCGCAACTCCGCCGAGCAGCTCGTCTACTCGACCGAGAAGTTCATCGCCGACAACGCCGACAAGCTCCCCGGCGACGTCAAGACCGAGGTCGAGACCGCCATCGGCGAGCTCAAGGAGGCCCTGAAGGGCGAGGACATCGCGAAGATCCGCGAAGCCTCGGAGAAGGTCTCCACCACCGCGCAGAAGCTCGGCCAGGCGCTGTACGCCAACGCCGACGCCACCGCCGGTGCCGCCGGGGCCGCCGACTCCGCCCAGGCCAAGGCCGACGACGACGTCGTCGACGCCGAGATCGTGGACGACGAGAAGCCCAAGGGCGGTGCGTCGGCATGACGGACAAGCCGCAGGGCGGAAAGCCCGGCGACGACTCCGCCGCCGAAGAGGCCGTGATCAAGGCCGCCGAGGAAGCCGCGTCGGCCGGTGCCGCCGAGGGTTCCCCGGAGGAGCTCGCCACCGCCAAGCGCGAGCTGGCCGAGCGCACCGCGGACCTGCAGCGCCTGCAGGCCGAGTACCAGAACTACCGCAAGCGGGTCGAGCGCGACCGGCTGACGGTCCGCGAGATCGCGGTCTCCAACATCCTGGAGTCCCTGATCCCCGTCCTGGACGACATCGGCCGCGCCCGCGAGCACGGCGAGGTCACCGGCGGCTTCAAGTCCGTCGCCGAGTCCCTGGAGACGGTCGTCGCCAAGCTGGGCCTGCAGCAGTTCGGCAAGGAGGGCGAGCCCTTCGACCCGACCATGCACGAGGCGCTGATGCACAGCTACTCCTCGGACGTCACCGAGGACACCTGCGTGCAGGTCCTCCAGCCCGGCTACCGCATCGGCGAGCGGATCATCCGCCCGGCGATGGTCGCCGTCGCGGAGCCCCAGCCGGGCACCCAACCGGCCGCCGACACCGACGCGAAGTCGGGCGACGCGGACAAGTCCGACGGTGGCTCGGACAGCTGACACCCTGTGACAGCCGAAAACCAGTGCGCTGCGGAGTCGTACGCCGGCCAGTACGGCGGCCGGCTCCGCAGCGCTCTGTCGACAGCCGCGTCCCCGCGCGCTGTTGACAGCCCAGTGACGATGGACATCGGGAGGTGGCTCAAGCCGTGAGCGGTAAGGACTACGTGGAGAAGGACTACTACAAAGTCCTGGGCGTGCCCAAGGACGCCACCGCCACCGAGATCAAGAAGACCTACCGCAAGCTCGCGCGCGAGTTCCACCCCGACGCCAACAAGGGTGACGCCAAGGCCGAGGAGCGGTTCAAGGACATCTCCGAGGCGTACGACGTCCTCTCCGACGAGAAGCGCCGCAAGGAGTACGACGAGGCCCGCAGCCTCTTCGCCAACGGCGGTTTCCGGGCCGGCGGCGGCCCCGGCGGCGCCGGCAACTACAGCTTCGACTTCGGCGACCTCTTCAGCGGCAACCAGGGCGGCGGCGGCAGCAGCGGCGGACTCGGCGACGTCTTCGGCGGCCTCTTCAACCGCGGCGGCCCCCGACAGGCCCAGCCCCGGCGCGGCGCCGACGTCGAGACCGAGGTGACGCTCTCCTTCGAGGAAGCCGTCGACGGCGCGACCGTCCCGCTGCGGATGACCAGCCAGGCGCCCTGCCGCACCTGCAACGGCACCGGCGCCAAGTCCGGCACCACCCCCCGGGTCTGTCCCACCTGCGTCGGCGCGGGCACCGTCAGCCGCGGCCAGGGCGCCTTCGCGCTCTCCGAGCCGTGCAAGGACTGCCGCGGCCGGGGCATGATCGTCGACGACCCGTGCACCGACTGCCACGGCAGCGGCCGGGCCAGCTCCGCCCGCACCATGCAGGTCCGCATCCCGGCCGGCGTCCAGGCCGACCAGCGCATCCGGCTCAAGGGCAAGGGCGCCCAGGGCGAACGCGGCGGACAGCCCGGCGACCTCTACGTCACCGTGCACGTCGACCCGCACCCGGTCTTCGGCCGCAAGGGCGACAACCTCACCGTCACCGTCCCCGTCACCTTCCCCGAGGCCACCCTCGGCGCCACCATCGAGGTACCCACCCTCGGCGGCCCCGGCGTGAAGCTCAAACTCCCCCCGGGCAGCGCCAACGGCCTCACCATGCGCGCCCGCGGCAAGGGCGCCACCCGCAAGGACGGCACCCGCGGCGACCTCCTCGTCACCGTCGAGGTCGTGGTGCCCCAGCACGTCAGCGGCGACGCGCTGAACGCCCTGGAGCAGTACCGCGAGGCCACCGCCTCCGACGATCCGCGAGCAGCCCTCTTCCGGGCGGCGAAGGGAGCGTGACGACCAGATGTCCCCGATGAATCCGATCAACCACGACGGCCCGATCGGCCCCGGCATCGGCGAAGGCCTGCCCGGCGACGGCACCCGCCGCACCCGCCGGGCCCCCTCGGCCCCGCCGGCGTACGTCCTCACCGAGGACACCCCGGTCTACGTCATCTCCGTGGCCGCCGAACTGTCCGGCCTGCACCCGCAGACCCTCCGCCAGTACGACCGCCTCGGCCTGGTCTGCCCCGACCGCACCGCCGGCCGCGGCCGCCGCTACTCCGCCCGCGACATCCAGCAACTGCGCGAGGTCCAGCGGCTCTCCCAGGACGAAGGCATCAACCTGGCGGGCATCAAGCGGATCATCGAGCTGGAGAACCAGGTCACCGCCCTCCAGTCCCGCATCGCCGAACTGGTCGACTCCCTGGAGGGCGCCGCCACCGCCCTCCAGCAGCGCGAGGCCGCCGTCCACGCCTCCTACCGCCGCGACCTCGTCCCCTACCAGCCGCCCACCCCGCACTCCAGCGCCCTCGTCGTCTGGCGCCCCAAGCGCTGACCCGGCCCACGGACACCGCCGCCGGCCCCCTCCTGTTCGGGGGGTGCCGGCGGCTCGGTCTTGGTGAGAGAGTGCGGTCACATTCCCTCTCCGGAGGACGCACAGGATCTGGCATGCTGAACTCGATTCAGCGTCAGTGCTGACAGGACGCAGGTATCACGGCAACGGCAGGGAGTCGCGGATGAGTGAACGAGAGCAGCCCCTTGCCGCTGGCTTGACCGTCGTCTCGGCAGAAGCACGAGAGCTGTATCTGACCGTCATCCGGGGAGACGGCAGGCTGCCGTTGGGATCCAATGTCGATCGAAATGGTTCCGCGCGCGACGAGCTGGTGCGGATTGGCCTTCTCGTACCCGACAGCGATGATCCGACCATTTTCATAGCCGCCGACCCCACGCAGCTCTCGACCAGCCTCAGTCATTCATGGCAGCGCCAGGCATTGGAACTCCTGTCGCGCGCGGTATCCCTCCCCTCCGAACTGCAGGAACTCGCACGGGAATTCCATACCCCGAAGCACCGCGGAGGGTCGATCGAGTACGTGCAGGGGAAGGCGCTTATTCGTCAGCGGCTGGAACAGTTCAGGGACTCCGGTCTGGAGGAGGCCCTGGCGCTCCAGCCGGGCGGTCCCCGGCAACCGGACCTTCTCGCCGGGATGATCGAACAGGACCTGGAAACGCTCCGCAGCGGCACGCAGATGCGGACCATCTACCATGCCAGCACTCGATACCATCAGCCGACCAGGGACTACGTGGCCACGCTCGCCCGGGCCGGCGGCCAGTACCGAACCCTTGACGAGCCCTATACGCGGCTCATAGTGATGAATCGACGCGTCGCCGTGATCCCGATCGCCGACGACATGAGCCTCGCGGCGTTCATATATGACCCGGCAGTCGTCAACTACCTCGCCGAAGAGGTGTTCGAGCGGTGCTGGAGCCGGGCCCTGGAATTCGAGGGCGCCCGCACGGTGCCGCAGCAAGTGGTGTCACGCCTGCGTCAGACCATCATCGACCAGATGCTCGAAGGCACCAATCACCGGGTCATCGCAAGGCGCCTGGGGATCAGCGAGCGAACGCTTGCAAGACACATAGCCGAAATGCGAGACGACTATAAAGTCGACTCGCTGTTCCAGCTCGGCTACGTCCTCGGCCGAAAGGCGCACGAATCCACCGACTGATCGACGTGCCCATTCGCGCGACAGGTCGACGGGATATTCAAAACCCCGACAGGGGACGGACGTTCACACGGCCGAGTTCACTGCCAAGAGATATCGTCCGCAACGGTCACGGCGGCCCGGGTGTCGATCGCGCCGTGCGAGTCGACAGCATCCGCGAGAGAGCCGGCGCCGAGCACAGCCGCGGCAACGGCCAACGAAAGTACGACCTTGCAGACAAACCGGCGCATGTCGGTCACGCCCCCACTCTCTCTGTCGAGAATCTCCACTAGAAGCGTCGAACAGGATAACGGCTCACCCAGTAACGCGCGAGGGGGAGGTTGTCACCCCCGGGTTACGGGCTGTGCGTCATCTCCCTGCCAGGCATCCAGATGACACTGGCCAACCCTGGACGCGGCGCTGCCCTGCGATGGACGATCAGTTCGCTCCCAATGGTCCGGCAAGACACCACACCTTGCCAATGTACCGTCAAATACTAAGTGCTTCACCAGCAGCACCACCCCACAGAGCAGCCCACATCCAACGCATCGCCGACGCTCACTCTCCCGGTCGGCCTTTCCCCGGAGTCGACATGACCGAGCCCTACCTGCGTCACCACGACAGCCAGGCCCCCGAGGGCCGGCGTGCACGTGTGTTCCTGGCCGCGCCGCTGATGCGGCTGACCGGCCCGGCCGACAGTGTGGTGACGCTCGCCAGCCGGACGCGGCTGACGACGCTCCGCACCACCCTGCTCCGCAGCGGTGCCGCCGTGTACAGCGCGCACCACAGTGACGCCTGGACCATCTCCGGCCGCGCGCCGGAGCCCCGTGTTCCGTCCGACTTCCGCGCCCTGCAGTCCGCGGACCTCGTGTTCGCCTACGTGGGAGCGCCGCTCTCGGCCGGCGTGAGTCTGGAGCTGGGCTGGGCGTCTGCGCTGCGGAAGCCGATCGTCCTCCTGGTCGACGAGGCCATCACCCACAACCCGCTGATCGCCACCATCGAGCAGGTCGCCCCCGTCCTGCCGCTCGTCTTCGACGACACCTGGTCGCAGGAGGCCCTCAACCACACGGTGGAGACCGCGCTGGACTGGGCCGGCATGGCCCTCTCCCTGCGCGAGGGCTTCTGGACCGCCCCCGGCGAGCAGTTCACCGTCCCCCGGCAGCAGCCCCCGGTCCCCGGCTACTGGCCGACCGGCGCCGCCACCGGCTGAGCAGAGCTCACCCACCGGACTCCCCCGTCCGGGCTCCCCGCATCTGCCAGCCCAGTTGGAACAGCGTCTCCGCGTCGTACTGCTCACGCAGCCGGGCGATGTGACCGGCCACCGTCCGCTCGCTCAGCCCCATCCGACTGGCGATCGCCCGCTGCGTGAGGCCCCGGGCCAGCAGACGGCCCACCTGCTCGTGAACGGTCGGCTCGATCGAACCAGACGCCAGGGAAGCCCAGTTGACGCCCTCGGCCTCCTTCCAGTGCAGTTCGAAGTCGCGAACCAGGAAGTCGACCACGGCCGGGTCCTCGATGACCGCCGCGCTGGCGTGGTCCGATGCGGTGGGCACCACGGCGACGGCGCGGTCGAAGATCATCACGCGGGAGAACGAGAACGGCGTCACCCGGAGGTGGCAGCCGAGCTCAGTGAGCCGGGCAGCCAGTCGGACTGTCGGGGCGTCGAGCCGGGCCCCGGACTCGTACAGACTGCGGATCGAGCCGCCCATCGCCAGGAAGCGGCGGACGTGGTCCACGGTGTCGTCGGCGGCGTCCGCCGGGCGGGCCCCGCCCGGGTGGGCGGCGAGCGCCTCGTGGCGGAGTTCCTCGGTCAGCTGGGCGATCTGGTGCCGGATGTTCTCCATGCCCTCGATGATCCGGGTGCTCCCGGAGCCGCCGGGGCGTCGGGGCGCCGAGTCGTAGGCGGCGGTGAGGTCGCCGAACAGGTCCGGCAGTTCCTCGGCCCGCATGAACAGGCGGGTACCGGCCGAGCGCAGGTCGGTGCCTATCCGGGCTGTCACCGAACGCGGGTCGACCGCGCTGAACGAGCCGTCGGAGACGTAGGGCTTGAGCAGGCCCAGGTCCAGCAGTGCTCGGACCGACCCCTCGTCCTCCGCCGCGATGTCGGCGATCCGGATGCGGCCGCCCTCTCCGAGCACCGCACGGTACAGCTCCCGGGCGGCGGCGTCGGGCAGGTCGGGCTCAGACATCGCGCTCACCCCTCATCTGCCAGCCCAGTTGGAACAGCGTCTCCGCGTCGTACTGCTCACGCAGCCGGGCGATGTGACCGGCCACCGTGCGCTCGCTCAGGCCGAGGCGGGTGGCGACGGCGCGCTGGGTGCGGCCGCGGGCGAGCAGGCGGGCCACCTGCTCGTGGGCCGTCGACGCGGCGGAACCGTCGGCGAGAGCGGACCAGTTGACGCCTTCGGCCTGCTGCCAGAGCTGTTCGAAGGTGTCGACGACGAAGGCCACCATCGCCGGGTCGTCGACCACGGCGGCACTGGTGTAGTCGGCGGCGGCGGGGATGACGGCGACGGTGCGGTCGAAGACCAGGAAGCGTTGGAAGGGCACGTCGACGAGCCGGGTGGTGCAGCCGAGTCGGGTGACCTCGGCGGCGAACCGGACGGTTGCCGGGTCGAGTTTGGCCGAGGACTCGTACAGGGTCCGCACGGTTCCACCGCGTTCGTGGACACGGCGAGCACGGTCGAGGGAGTCGGGCAGCAGCTCGGCAGGGCGGGGACCGCCGGGCTGGGCGGTCATGGTCTCGGTGGGGAACTCCTGTGCCAGCTGCTCCAGTTCGTGCCGGATGTCCTCCTTCGCAGTGAGGTAACGCGCGCCGGTCGCCGCGCGCCGCCGCTTCGGGGTCGCGTCGTAGGCGCGGGTGAGTTCGCCCAGCAGGTCGGGAAGCCGCTCGGCCTCGGTGAGCAGGCGGGCGCTCTGCAGTCGGATCGCGGTGCCGATCCGCTCGGTGGCACCCCTGGGGTCGACGGCGCTGTAGGCGGCGTCCTGCAACTGCGGTACCAGAAGCCCGAGTTCCACCAGCCGTCGGAGCGCGGGGCCGTCGTCCGGGCCGACCTCGGCGGCGCGGACGCGGCCGCCCTCGCGGAGGACGGCGAGGTAGAGGGCGCGGGCGGCGGGGTCCGGGAGGGCGGCGGAGAGCAGCGTGGAGGTGGTGTCAGTCACGGCGTTCTCCGCGCAGGCGCCAGCCGAGGTGGAAGAGGGTGCGGGCGCCGTGGCGGTCGCGCAGCCGGGAGATGTGGGCGGCGACGGTGCGTTCGCTGAGGCCGAGGCGGGTGGCGACGGCACGCTGGGTGAGGCCGCGGGCGAGCAGCCGGCCGACCCGGACGGTGGTGGGGTGCGGGGGGTCGAGGTGGTGGTCGGCGGGGGTGGCGCGGGCCCAGTCGCGTTCGAAGTGGGCGACGAGGTGGGCCACGACGGCGGGGTCGGTGAGGACGGTGGCGCGGCTGCGGTCCTCGGCGGCGGGGATGACGGCGGCCTTGCGGTCGAAGACGAGCAGCCGTTCGTACGGTTCGGCGAGCAGTCGGACCCGGGCGCCCTGCCGGGTGCGGAGGGCGACCTGGCGCTGGACGGTGTGGTCGACGAGGGCGGCGGGCTGGTAGAGGGTGCGCAGGCTGCATCCGCGGCGGAGCAGGGAGAGGTCCTGGGCGAGGGCCATCCGGAGGCCGTCGACCGGGCGGGGGCCGGGTTGGGCGGCGAGGACTTCCTCCTGGCACTCCGAGACGAGTTCGGAGATGTGCTGGCGGATGTCGGCGTTGCCGTCGAGGTGGACGGCGTCGCCGTCCGGTCCGTGCGGGCGGCGCACGGCGTCGTAGGCGAGGGCGAGCGGGGCGAGGGCGTCGGGGAGCCGTTCGGCGTGCTGGAGCAGGCGGGTGGCGCGGGTGCGCAGTTCGGAGCCGAGGCGGTCGCCGAGGGCGCGCGGGCTGGCGGCGGTCCAGCCGGTGGGTGTGGTGGTGAGGAGGCCGCGGGCGACGAGGGCGGCGAAGGCGGGGCGGTCGGCGGGGGCGAGGTGTTCGGGGCACAGTCGGCCGCCGCCGCGGACGACGGCGAGGTAGAGGGCGCGTTCGGCCTGGCCGGGTTCATCGGTCATCGCGTGCTCCTCTCATGAGCCAGCCGAGCTGGAAGAGGGTCTGGGCGCCGTGGCGGTCGCGCAGCCGGGAGATGTGGGCGGCGACGGTGCGTTCGCTGAGGCCGAGGCGGGTGGCGACGGCACGCTGGGTGAGGCCGCGGGCGAGCAGCCGGCCGACGCGGTCGGGGATGGTGCGGGTGGGGCCCTGGCCGAGGGCAGCGGCGGCTTCGGCGGTGTCGGCGCGGGCCCAGTCGCGTTCGAAGGTGCCGATCAGGAAGGTGATGGTGGCCGGGTCGCTGATGAAGGCGGCGGTGCTGTTGTCGTCGCTGGCGGAGATCACGGCGACGGTGCGGTCGAAGACGATGAGCCGCTGGAAGGGTTCGTCGAGGACGCGGATGAGGGAGCCGTGCCGGGTGACTTCCTCGGCGTAGGCGAGGGCGGGCGGTTCGGCGAGGGCGACCGGCTGGTAGATGGTGCGCAGCGAGCAGCCGCGCTGGAGGAGCTGGACGTCCTGGAGGAGGGCGACCTGCAGGGTGTCGGCGGGGCGGTGGCCGGGTTGGGCGGTGAGGACCTCGGAGCGGCAGTCGGAGACCAGTTGGGAGATCCGCTGGCGGATGTGGACGTGTCCTTCGACGTGGACGGCGCCGCCGGCCCGACCGGAGGGCCGGGGCATGGCGTCGTAGGCGCGGGTGAGGCCGTCGAGGGCGCCGGGGAGGTTCTCGGCGCGGACCAGCAGCCGGGTGGCTTCGCTGCGGAGTTCGGAGCCGAGGCGGTCGCTGACGGAGCGCGGGCTGACGGCGGTGTAGCAGCGGTCCATCGGGTTGACCATCAGCAGGCCGATGTCGATGAGCTGCTGGAGGGCGGCCCGGTCGGTGTCGGTGACGCCGGCGCAGGGGATGCGGCCGCCTGCGGCGATGATCGCCAGGTACAGCTGTCGGGCGGCCTCGTCGGGTTCCTCGCCCACGGGTCCTGCCTGGTGCGGTGCGACCGCCCGTTCCGCCGTCACGTCGCACTCTCCCTGCCGGACGCCTCTCCCCTGGTGCTGCCCGCGTTCTGTGCGGGCCGCGCTCCCCCGCCGCACGAGCCGTGGGTGCCGGTTGCCGGGCGGGCTCACGGTACCGGGTGGCCGGTACGGCGTGATCATGCGGTTCGGCGGTCGCGGGACCGCTGGGACGGCGGGCCCCCGGGCCCGGGTGCCGTCGCACACCGGGACGTCCGGGGGCCGCCGTCTGCACGCCAATGCCACGGCGCTTCCGTCGAGGCGGAGCAGCAACGCCTCGACGGCTCCGGTCCCGGGGGCCATCACCACACATGGCTCCCGGCCGGCGCTCTTCCCCCCCGTTCCACCGGCGCGGGAATGGTGCGCCGACGGTCAGTTCCGAAGAGCAAGTCGCCACCTTCGGGCTGCGGTTGCCCGGGCGACTTGGCGTGTCTCCACCCTCACAGTGTGACGGCCGGTGAACAAGTGCAGCCCGAGTGCATGTTCGCGCAATTGCAGTTACCTGCACCGATGGGCGGGGCCGGGGTCTCGTGCGGCGGCGCGGATTCCGGTAAAGGCCGAGGCCAGCGGGGGGTGGTCGCGCCGCCCGGCGGTACCGCCGGTTGGCTGTGCACGGTCATTTCACGGGTGCGCGTTCCTGCAACGGCGGCATGGTCCTGAGCTGCACGTCTACGCGCGGTGACAATCCGCCTCCCGGACGCGCCCCCGGGACGCCCGCGGCGGCCCCCGCCCGCCCCCGGGTCAGCGCGCCAGCAGCCGCCCGCGCGCCAGGCCCGCCGCGGTACCGCCCGCCGCGAGCGCCCAGGCGACCGCCAGTAGCAGGAACAGCCCGGCGGCCAGCGCGGTGAAGCCCCCGAAGCCGGTGTGCCGGGAGAGCGCGGAGGCGCCGGTGACGCAGGTGCCGATCGGGAAGGTGTACGCCCACCAGGTCATCGCGAAGGGCATCCCGGCCCGGCGGGCGCGCAGGTTGGCGGCGAGCGCGACGGCCAGCCACAGCACGGCGACGCCCATCACCGCGACGCCGTACAGCTCGGCGAGGTCGAGCATGGCGGGTGCCAGCGCGGGCAGCACCGGGCGGGCGGCGTCGGCCAGCTGGTGGACGGCGGTGACGGACTGGCCGAGCGGGCCGAGCACCAGGAACAGCGAGGGGGTGAGCACCAGGGCGGGCAGCTTGCTGTGGAACAGCCCGGTGAAGACCACCGGCAGCAGCACCAGGGTGGCCGACAGCCCGATCCCGAACAGTGCGCAGCAGGCGTACAGCATGGCCTGCCGGGCCGTCCCGGCCGGCAGGTGCGGGACCAGCGCCGGGCCGCAGGCGGAGGCGACCAGCGGGGCGACCACCGGCAGCAGCCAGGTGGGGTTGGCCTCCAGGGCGGAGAGCCGGTGCCGGGTGATCATCAGGTACGGGATGCCGCCGGCGACGGCCAGCGCGTACAGGGTGCCGACGCCCCACAGCACGGCGTCCACGGCGACCGCCGGGCCGGTGCCGATGACCCGGGAGCCGAGCAGGAGGGTCCCGAGGCCGACCGCGAGCAGCGCCATCGGCGGGCAGCCGTAGAAGACGGCGACGGCCGGCTGCTCCAGCAGGTGGGCGCGGGCGGCCCCGCGGTGACGGGTGAGGTGGACCAGCCGGGCCGTGCCCAGCACCAGCAGGGCGGCCAGGCCGAGCGCCCACATCACCTCGCCGAAGCCGATCAGCCCGGGCAGCCGGACGGGCAGGGCGGCGGCGCCGTTGCCGATGATCGCGGTGCCCATCACGGCGGCGTACCAGTTGGGGCCGAGCTGGGAGAGGTCGTACCGGGAGCGGCGGGCGGCGGGGCGGGTGAGGGGGCGGGATTCGGCCAAGGTGGACATGCTTCCCACCATCGACCCGAAGGGCGGCCGCCGGTAGCGCCGAGGATCCTATGGGGACATAGCCTGGATCTATGGCCCTCTCTCCGCGTGTCCCCGAACTCGGCGCCCTGGAACTGCTGCTCGCCGTGGCCCGGCTGGGCAGCGTCGGACGGGCGGCGGCCGAGCTGGGCGTCAGCCAGCCGACCGCCAGCGCCCGGATCAAGGGCATGGAGCGGCAGATCGGCGTCCCGCTGCTGGACCGCTCGCCCCGGGGCAGCCGGCCGACCGAGGCGGGCCGGCTGGTGGTGGAGTGGGCCCGGCACGTGGTGGAGGCCGCACAGGCGCTGGACGCCGGGATCGACGCGCTGCGCGAGCGCCGGGACGCCAAGCTGCGGGTGGTGGCCAGCCTGACGGTCGCCGAGTACCTGATGCCGGGCTGGCTGCTGGGGCTCTCCGAGGCCAGTCCGGGCACCGCGGTGACGCTGCGGACCGCCAACTCGGCGGAGGTCGCCGGGCACGTCCTGGCCGGGCACGCCGACCTCGGCTTCGTCGAGGGCCCGGCCACCCCGCCCGGGCTGGCCGGCGCGGTGGTGGCCGCCGACCGGCTGGTGGTCGTGGTGGCGCCCGGCCACCCGTGGGCGCGCCGCCGCACCCCGCTGACCGGGCCGGAACTGGCGGCCACCCCTCTGGTGCTGCGCGAGCCCGGCTCGGGCACCCGGGAGGTGCTGGAGACGGCGCTGCGGCCGTTCGGGGGCGCCGCGCAACCGCGCCTCGAACTGGCCTCGTCCACCGCGCTGAAGGCGGCGGCGATGACCGGGGCCGGGCCGGTCTGCCTGAGCGAGCTGGCGGTGGTGGAGGAGCTGGCGACCCGGCGGCTGGTCGAGGTGCCGCTGACGGAGGACCTGGACCTGCGGCGGCCGCTGCGGGCGGTGTGGCCCGCCGGGCAGCGGCCGGGTGGGCCCGCCCGGGAGCTGCTGGTGCTGACCCGGCGGCCCGCCCCCAGGCGTTCAGCCGGAAGTCGCCCCTGAGTCCGGAAGGATTGAGCCCGAGAAAAGGTTGAGCGGAGTAGACTCAACTTATTGCATGCTGCGGATGGCAGCAGCGAAGGACGACGAGGGAGGACCCCCCAGCAGTGGACGCCAGCAAGTTCACCACCAAGACGCAGGACGCCCTGTCCGCCGCGATCCGGCAGGCGGGCGCGTCCGGCAACCCGGACGTCAAGCCGGTGCACATCCTGATCGCCCTGCTGGAGCAGCCCGAGGGCATCGCCCGGCCCCTGCTGGAGGCGGTCGGGGCGAACACCGCCCGGATCGACGCCGAGGCCCGCCGCCAGTCGGCCGGGCTGCCCAGCGCGATGGGCTCGACGGTCGCCGCGCCCCAGCTCGCCCGGGACACCCTGGCGGTGCTCACCGAGGCCGGCAAGCGCGCGGACGACCTGGACGACCAGTACGTCTCCACCGAGCACCTGATGGTCGGCCTGGCCGCCGAGGGCGGTCCGGTCGCCGAGCTGCTGGTGCAGCAGGGCGCCACGCCCAAGGCGCTGCTCGCCGCGTTCAAGGACGTCCGCGGCAGCGGCCGGGTCACCTCACCGGACCCGGAGGGCACCTACAAGGCGCTGGAGAAGTACGGCACCGACCTCACCCAGGCCGCCCGCGACGGCAAGCTCGACCCGGTGATCGGCCGGGACCAGGAGATCCGCCGGGTCGTCCAGGTGCTCTCCCGCCGGACCAAGAACAACCCGGTGCTGATCGGCGAGCCCGGCGTCGGCAAGACCGCCGTGGTCGAGGGCCTGGCCCAGCGCATCGTGGCCGGCGACGTACCGGAGTCGCTGCGCGGCAAGCGGCTGGTCGCACTGGACCTCGGCGCGATGGTCGCGGGCGCCAAGTTCCGCGGCGAGTTCGAGGAACGGCTGAAGGCCGTCCTGAACGACATCAAGGCCTCCGACGGCCGGGTCGTCACCTTCATCGACGAGCTGCACACCATGGTCGGCGCGGGCGCCGGCGGCGACTCCGCGATGGACGCGGGCAACATGCTCAAGCCGATGCTGGCCCGCGGCGAGCTGCGGATGGTCGGCGCGACCACGCTCGACGAGTACCGCGAGCGGATCGAGAAGGACCCGGCCCTGGAACGGCGCTTCCAGCAGGTACTGGTGGGCGAGCCCAGCGTGGAGGACTCGATCGCCATCCTGCGCGGCCTCAAGGGCCGGTACGAGGCGCACCACAAGGTGCAGATCTCGGACGCCGCCCTGGTCGCCGCGGCCACCCTGTCCAACCGCTACATCACCTCGCGCTTCCTGCCCGACAAGGCGATCGACCTGGTCGACGAGGCGGCCTCCCGGCTGCGGATGGAGATCGACTCCTCCCCGGTCGAGATCGACGAACTCCAGCGCGCCGTGGACCGGTTGCGGATGGAGGAGCTGGCCCTGGAGAAGGAGTCGGACCCGGCCTCGGTCGACCGGCTGGCCCGGCTGCGGCGCGACCTCGCCGACAGGAACGAGCAGTTGAGCGTGCTCACGGCGCGCTGGGAGCAGGAGAAGAAGAGCCTCAACCGGGTCGGCGAGCTCAAGGAACGGCTCGACGACCTGCACGGCGCCCTCGAACGCGCCCAGCGCGACGGCGACTTCGAGCGTGCGTCCAAGCTGATGTACGCCGAGATCCCGGCCGCCGAGACGGAGCTCACCGACGCCCAGGAGCGCGCGGCGGGCCAGGACGCCTCCGAGTCGATGGTCAAGGAGGAGGTCGGTCCGGACGACGTGGCCGACGTGGTCGCCTCCTGGACGGGCATCCCGGCCGGCCGTCTGCTGGAGGGCGAGAGCGCCAAACTCCTGCGCATGGAGGAGGAGTTGGGCAAGCGCCTGATCGGCCAGGCGGAGGCCGTGCGGGCCGTCTCGGACGCGGTGCGCCGCACCCGCTCCGGCATCGCCGACCCGGACCGCCCGACCGGCTCCTTCCTCTTCCTCGGCCCGACCGGCGTCGGCAAGACCGAACTCGCCAAGGCCCTGGCCGACTTCCTGTTCGACGACGAGCGGGCGATGGTCCGGATCGACATGAGCGAGTACGGCGAGAAGCACTCGGTGTCCCGCCTGGTCGGCGCCCCGCCCGGGTACGTCGGCTACGAGGAGGGCGGCCAGCTCACCGAGGCGGTCCGCCGCCGCCCGTACAGCGTCGTCCTGCTGGACGAGGTGGAGAAGGCGCACCCGGAGGTCTTCGACGTCCTGCTCCAGGTGCTGGACGACGGGCGGCTCACCGACGGCCAGGGCCGCACGGTCGACTTCCGCAACGCCATCCTGATCCTCACCTCCAACCTGGGCAGCCAGTACCTGGTCGACCCGAACATCCCGGAGGACGGGAAGAAGGCGCTGGTCCTGGAGTCCGTCCGGTCCGCGTTCAAGCCGGAGTTCCTCAACCGGCTGGACGACATCGTCGTCTTCGACCCGCTGGGCACCGGCGAGCTGAGCCGGATCGTCGACCTGCAGATCGCCCGCCTCGGCGAGCGGCTGAACGAGCGGCGGCTCACCCTGGACGTCTCCGGGGCCGCCCGCGACTGGCTGGCGCTCACCGGCTACGACCCGGCGTACGGCGCCCGCCCGCTGCGCCGGCTGGTGCAGTCCGCGATCGGCGACCAGCTGGCCCGGGCGATCCTGTCCGGCGCGGTGCACGACGGGGACACCGTCCTGGTCGAGCTGGACGAGGACGGCGACCGCCTGACCGTCCGCGGCCGGGGGCCGCTGGAGAAGTAGTGCCGCACGCGGGCCGTTCCCGACCACCCGGAGTGGTCGGGAACGGCCCCCGCCGTCACGCTCAGTCGGCCGCACCCCTGCGCTGCCGCCGCCTCGACCGGTCCCGCCAGCTGCGTGCCAACCGGTGCAGCTCGGCCACCTGGGCCTCCGGCAGGTTCCAGGTCTGGGTCAGCAGCCGCAGCGTCGAGACCCGCGGGCAGGACACGCCCCGCTCCAGGTCGCGGATCGACCGCACGCTCAACCCCGTCGCGTCACCCAGCCGCTCCTGCGTCATCCCCCGGTCCAGCCGGATGGTCCGCAGCAACGCCCCGAGCGATGCACCCTCCCCCGTCACCGTTCCGTCCATGTTTGCTCCCCCCTCAACTCAGAACATCTCAACTTGCCCGTACAGGACGGACTTTGCATGAAGTGAGTTCCGTCGCACGCTAACCGCATCCGGCCCGCACGGCAGCCGAACCCGCGCGCCGGGCGCGTGACGTGGCTCACTCAAGCCCGCCCGTGCGGCCCGCACCACGGTCCTGCACCCACCCCGGACACCCTCCGTCACCGGCGTCCGCCCGAGCCCCTCCGGACACCCCCGGACGGCCCCGGACGGCCCCGGGAGGAAGATCGGCGCGCCCCCGGCTGCCCCTGTGAGCGAGGGCCCGGATGAGGCAGGATGGGAGGTGGAAAGGGCGGCCTCTCATTGCCGGCCACCACGTGCACTGAGGAAGAGGACCCCCATGAGCATCGACCCGTCGTCCATCCCGTCCTTCGGCGCGCCCCAGGGCGGCCAGCCCGGCGGCCAGGGCGGGGGGCCGGCCGGCCCGCCGCCGATCATCGTCCCGGACCAGAGCCTGGTCACCCAGCTCCTCGACCAGATGCAGCTCAAGCACGTCGTGGACGAGGAGGGCGACCTCACCGCCCCCTGGGAGGGCTTCCGCGTCTACTACATGTTCCGCGGCGAGCAGAAGGAGCTCTTCGCGGTCCGCGCCTTCTACGACCGCGCCTACCCGCTGGAGAAGAAGGGCGAGATCCTCGACCTGATCGACGAGTGGAACCGCGAGACCCTCTGGCCCAAGGTCTACACCCACACCCACGAGGACGGCGTGGTCCGCCTGATCGGCGAGGCCCAGATGATCGTCGGCACCGGCGTCAACCTGGACTACTTCGTGACCACCACCGCCAACTGGACCCAGGCCGCGGTCGGCTTCGAGCAGTGGATCGTCGAGCGCCTGGGCCTGCAGAACGAGATCGAGGGCGAGGACGGCGAGGCCCCCGAGGGCACCGACGAGGCCTGATCCCGCCCCGGCACCGTCCGGCCACGCCCCGGCACGGCCCGACACCGTCCGGCACGGCCCGCCGCCGCGCTCACGCCGGTGGCGGGCCGTTCTTGTCCCCGGCCCCCGGCTGTCCCGGGATGGGCGCGACGATCTCCGTCGAGATGTCCGCCCTGGCCAGCGCCACCGGATCGATCAACCTCGGCCAGGGCTTCCCCGACACCGACGGGCCCGAGGAGATCCGCGAGGCCGCCGTCCGGGCCCTGCGCGAGGGCCGCGGCAACCAGTACCCGCCCGGCCCAGGCATCCCCGAACTGCGTACCGCCGTCGCCGAGCACCAGCAGCGCTTCCACGGCCTCACGTACGACCCGGACACCGAGGTCCTGGTCACCGCCGGCGCCACCGAGGCCATCGCCGCCGCCCTGCTCGCCCTGCTGGAGCCCGGCGACGAGGTGATCGCCCTCGAACCCTTCTACGACTCCTACGCCGCCTGCATCGCCATGGCCGGCGCCGTCCGTATCCCGCTCACCCTCCGGGCCCCGGACTTCCGCCCCGACCTCGACGAACTGCGCGCCCTGATCACCCCGCGCACCCGCCCGCTGCTGATCAACACCCCGCACAACCCCACCGGAAGCCGGCGCCTCCGTACCGCGCACTCCAGGGCATCTGATATTCCATCAGGACCACATGACGGCACACCGACTGGGCATCCTCCCAAGAAAGGAAGCACTGCTCGGCATCATCGCCGCGAATCACGAGGGGGGCTCTACATGAACCACGGGAGCAAGCGAGCGGGAGGGTGGTTGTTCCTGGCCTGCACCTTGCTGGTGCTGGCCGTCGGAGCCATCGGAACCGCAGTGGCACTGCACACGGTCCTGACCACGCTACTGCTGACGGCGGCAGCGGCCTGCCTGATCGCAGTCGGCGTTCGACTCCTGGGCCGAACGGGCAAGGCCGGCTGAGTCGATTACCGACCAGCCTACCGGCGGTGATTTCTGCGGTGCCGGGTACTTCAGGACCCACTGCCGCTCAGGGGTTGCAGCCGGGGCACAGGCTTCTGCGCCCCGGCTGCTCTTGCGTACACCGGCCACCTCAGTTCGAAGCGCACCAAGCAGGGTTGTCCCCGGCCCCCGGCTGTCCCAGGATGGGCGCGACGACGACGCGTGAGGAGCCTTTCGCATGGGAACCAGGCCGCTGCTGAACCGCCGACTGACCGGGATGGGCACGACGATCTTCGCCGAGATGTCCGCCCTGGCCACCGCCACCGGATCGATCAACCTCGGCCAGGGATTCCCCGACACCGACGGGCCCGAGGAGATCCGCGAGGCCGCCGTCCGGGCCCTGCGCGAGGGCCGCGGCAACCAGTACCCGCCCGGCCCCGGTATCCCCGAGCTGCGCACCGCCGTCGCCGAGCACCAGCAGCGCTTCCACGGCCTCACCTACGACCCGGACACCGAGGTCCTGGTCACCGCCGGCGCCACCGAGGCCATCGCCGCCGCGCTGCTGGCCCTGCTGGAGCCCGGCGACGAGGTGATCGCCCTGGAGCCGTTCTACGACTCCTACGCCGCCTGCATCGCGATGGCCGGCGCCACCCGCCGCCCGCTCACCCTGCGGGCCCCGGACTTCCGCCCCGATCTCGACGAGCTGCGCGCGCTGATCACCCCGCGCACCCGGCTGCTGCTGATCAACACCCCGCACAACCCCACCGGCACCGTCCTCACCGCCGACGAGCTCGCCGGCATCGCCGCCCTCGCCGTCGAGCACGACCTGCTGGTGGTCACCGACGAGGTCTACGAGCACCTGGTCTTCGGCGCCACCCACCACCCCATCGCGGCCCTGCCCGGCATGCGCGAGCGCACCGTCACCATCTCCTCGGCCGGCAAGACCTTCTCCTTCACCGGCTGGAAGGTCGGCTGGGTCACCGCGACCCCGGCCCTGGTCGCGGCCGTGCGCACGGCGAAGCAGTACCTCACCTACGTGAGCGCCGGCCCCTTCCAGTACGCCGTGGCGGAGGCGCTGCGGCTGCCCGACGCGTACTTCGACACCCTGCGCGCCGACCTCTCGCGCAAGCGCGACCTGCTCTCGGCCGGCCTCACGGCCGCAGGCTTCCGCGTCTTCGAGCCCCAGGGCACGTACTTCGTCACCACCGACATCACCCCGCTCGGCGAGAAGGACGGCATCGAGTTCTGCCGCGCCCTGCCCGAGCGCTGCGGGGTCGTCGCCATCCCCAACGTCGTCTTCTACGACAACACCGAGGCCGGTCGTAGCCACGTCCGGTTCACCTTCTGCAAGCAGGACGCCGTCTTGGAGGACGCCGTCACCCGCCTCCAGCGACTCTGACGCACGAGGCCCGCACAGCAGCGGGCTGCGCCCCGCCCGGAGTCCCGCGCCGCTCCGGCCAGTTGGGGGAATAGCAGGAGTCGTCGTGGCCTTGTCCATCGACGCAGTGATCTTCACATGCTCAAGGGGGCGGCACAGTGACTCAGACGACCATCCAGTACGTGGGCGGGCCCACCGCGCTGATCGAGATCGGCGGGCTGCGCCTGCTGACCGATCCGACGTTCGACGGCCCCGGGGAGTATCCGATCGGCGCCCGGGTCCTCGCCAAGACCGCCGGCCCGGCGGTGGCCGCCGAGGACCTCGGCCCGGTGGACGCCGTCCTGCTCTCGCACGACCAGCACCCCGACAACCTGGACCGGGCCGGCCGCGAATACCTCGCCGCCGCTCCGCTGGTGCTCTCCACCTCTGCCGCCGAGGGCCGGCTCGGCGGGTCCGTCCGGGCGCTGGCCGACGGCGAGCACGTCGACCTGCCGCGGCCGGGCGGTGGCACGCTGCGGGTGACCGGGGTGCCCGCCCAGCACGGCCCGGACGGCAGCGAGCACCTCGTCGGGGAGGTCACCGGATTCGTCCTCACCGGAGAGGGTCTGCCCACGGTCTACGTCAGCGGGGACAACGCCTCGCTGGACGTGGTGCGGACGATCGCCGACCGGGTCGGCCCGGTCGACGTCGCGGTGCTGTTCGCCGGAGGCGCCAGCACGCCGCTGATACCCGGCGCGTACCTCACGCTGACCAGCGCCCTGGCCGCCGAGGCCGCTCGCATCCTCGGGGCCCAGCACGTGGTACCCCTCCACTTCGAGCACTGGGGACACTTCACCCAGGGCCCGGAGACGCTGCTGGAGGCCTTCACGCAGGCTGGTGTACGAGAGGCGCTGCGCGTGCCCGAGCCGGGGGAACGACTCACGGTCTGAGGAACATCCGGGTCCGCGGGCCAGGGTTCTCCTCGCGCGCGCACGGGCGTACGAACGCGGAGTCGGCCGGGTGACGGCGAGCCCCGAGCCGGTCGCGGGCATGCGCACGCTACTGCTCGGCCGTGCGCACGGCCGAGCAGTACCTCACGTACGTCAGAGCCGGCCCGTTCCGGTACGCCGTCGCCGAGGCACTGCGGCTGCCCGACGACTACCTCGACGCGTTCCGCGCCGACCTGCTCCGCAAGCGCGACCTGCTCGCCGACGGCTTCGAGGTCTTCGACCCCGAGGGCACGTACTTCATCAGGAAGTCCGCCCACAACGCTCCGGTGAGCAGGCCCCCGAGGAGTCGGAGCGGCAGGGCCGGCACGCCATGGCCGAGAACCCGACGCCGGCCGTAGCCTGATCCGCTTCACTTTCTGCAAAAGGGATGACGTCCTCCAGGAGGCCGCGTCCCGTCTGCAGCGCCCCCGAGGGCTCGCGCGCCCCCTTTCACGCCCTTCATCCGGCAGCGACCCCACCTCGAAGGCGATTCTGAGGCATCATCAACTGACCTGGCCGGCCTGATCGTTTGCCGCCACGGCCGGACACCCGGCAGCCCGTCCGACACTTCTCCGCCGCTCTCTCCGCCCCGTGCGCGGAGGGCAGCGGAGTGTGATGCGCGCGGAGGGCGCACAACCGGCGCGCACGGCGCGTGACCCGGTGACAGGGGCGCGCGCTGTGCAGAGTCGCACACCGGGTCGATCAGAGTCGGGGAGCAGGTGTGCTCGAAACGGTGAATGCTTGACAAAGTTGGGTAAATCACCGGCGGGCTCGGCGTATTCATGCTTCTCTGCTGCTGAATCTCCAGCCGGAATCCTTCCTTCCACGGTCGGCCGCGCCCAGGGCCGCACAGCCACGAACAGCCTCGCCATCGCCTAGGCCTACTCGGTGCTGCTCGGCGGGCGCGCACGGAGCTGAAACGCGGAGCCGAGCATGCTCACCACACTGCAGACCTCCTACACGGACACCCGCGCCGGTGACCTGGCCTGGTGCCTCGGCGGCGACCCGCTGCCCGCTCTCGCGGTCCGCGACCTGAGACTCGACGGGGGCGGCGGCCCGGGCCCGACCGGCACCCTCCAGCTGCGGCTGCTGGGCGCCTCGCACCAGGTGGTGATCGACGCCGGCCCCGGCCGGTGCCTGGAGACCGTCGCCTGCCTGCCCGGCCGCCGCACCCCCCTGCCGGCCCGGGTGGCCAAGCAGGTCGGCGGCTGGGAGTACGAGTTCGCCGCCCGGATCGAGGCGCTGCCGCCGCACGACTTCGCGGCCCGCGCCCAGGAACTGCTGGCCCTGGTCGAGGGCCACCCGCGCGGCCTCGCCGGGGTCTTCCCCGGCGACCCGAGCGCCTTCACCGCACTCGTCACCCAGGGCGGCACCGACCGCCTGCTCTGGCGGACCTGGCACGCCTACCCGCAGGAGGGGCAGCTGGTGTGCACCCGCTCCTCGCTCGTGGTGTCGGGTCCGTGACCGCCGCGAGCCCGGGCGGAAGCACCGATCCGGACATACGCTGCCAAGCGCAGGCCTGCGAATCGTACGCAGGAACGGTTCGTCAATCCGACGTCGTCCACTGTCCGTCGGATGGGCGCAGCTATCCGTCCCGTACGTCCCCTAGCGTTTGTTCGTGATCAACCATCCGGCCAGTCCGCCCGCACGCCCGCGAGTGGACCTCGACGACGGCACCCCACCCCGGCCCGGGCACCGCCTCGCCCCACTGCCCGCCCGCCGTCGATCCCGGCTGCGCTCCTGCCCCCGGCTCGCCCGGCTGACCGTCCTGATGGCCGCGTTCGTCTGCGCGGCCTGCGGACTGGTCTACGAGCTCGAACTGGTCGCGCTCGGCGACTACCTGCTCGGGGACACCGTCACCCAGACCTCCGTCGTGCTCTCCGTCATGGTGTTCGCGATGGGCCTCGGCTCGCTGCTCGCCAAACGGCTCACCGGCCGGCCCGCCACCGCCTTCGCCCTCGTCGAGTGCGCACTCGCCCTCACCGGCGGGCTCTCCGTCCTCGCGCTCTACTCCAGCTGGGCCTGGCTCGGCCGCTACCAGGCCGCCATGGTCGGCCTCACCTGTGTGATCGGCATCCTGATCGGCGCCGAGATCCCCCTGCTGATGACCCTCGTCCAGCGGATCCGCCGCGAGGACGCCGGCCGCGCCGCGGCCGACCTGTTCGCCGCCGACTACGTGGGCGCGCTGATCGGCGGCCTCGCCTTCCCCTTCCTGATCCTGCCCGCGCTCGGCCCCAGCGACGGCGCGCTGCTCACCGGCGCCGTGAACGCCGTGGCCGGCTCCGCCGTCGTCCTCTGGCTGTTCCGGGAGGAGCCCGCACCGCGGGTACGACGGCTGCTCTGGGCCGGCTGCCTGCTCGTCCTCGCCCTGCTCGCCGCCGCCGCGGCCGGCTCCGACGCGGTCGAACGCGCCGCCCGGCACGCCCTCTACGGCGACCAGGTCCGCTACGCCACCCGCAGCCGGTACCAGGAGATCGTGCTCACCGGCCCCACCGGCGGCCCGGTCCGGCTCTACCTCGACGGACGGCTCGCGGTCTGCGGGCCCGACGAGTACCGGGCCGACGAGGGCCTGGTCCACCCGGCCATGGGCGCCGGCCCGGACACCCGCGTCCTGCTGCTCGGCGGCGGCGACGGGCTGGCCCTGCGGGAGGTGCTGCGGCACCCCGGTGTCCGCTCCGTCCGGCTGGTCGACACCGACCCCGCGCTCCCCCGGCTCGCCCGCAGCGACCCCGGGCTCGCCGCCCTCGGCGGCCACTCCCTGGACGACCCCCGGGTCCGCACCACCGCCGCCGACCCGATGGCCTGGCTGCGCGGCGCCGACCCGGACGGGCGCACCGGTACGGCCGCGGACGCGAGCGCCGGTGCCCCCGGCGGCGACGGACCGTACGACGTCGTGCTCGCCGACCTGCCCGCACCCGCCGACGGCGGCCCGGTCAAGTTCCACTCCCAGGAGTTCTACGGCCTCGCCGCCCGGCTGCTCTCCCCCAGCGGCCGGATCGCCGTCCGGGCCGGGAGCGACCCGGACGGCCTCTGGCGGATCGACTCCGGCCTGCGGGCGGTCGGACTGCAGACCGCGCCGTACGCCGTCCCCGGCAGCCCCGACGCCACCTGCCGCCCCGGCCCGCCGGACACCGCGCAGAACTACCTCCTGGCCGCCGCCACCCGCCCCCCGCTCACCCTCGCGCCCGACACCCCGCCGCCCCGCGCGCTCACCCCCGACACCCTCCGCGGCTCCGCCGACCGCCTCGACTCCCACCGCCCGAGCCGTCCCCCGGCCCCCCTCACCCTCCTCAGCCCCCGCTGACCCGGGACCGTCCGGCCGCGGGGCGGGGCGGGTGGGGCGGGGAAAGTCCGGTGGTGGTGGGTAGGGACCGGGCGGGCTCGGGTCGGTAGGCTCCGTGGCATGGAGCATGAGGTTGTCGTCCCGATGCCCGCCGAGCCGGTGAGGCAGGCCCTGCAGGATCCGGCGCTGCTGGCGCGGAGTGTGCCGGGGCTGAGCACCGAACCGGCGGCGGTCGGGGGCGGCCCGGCCGCGGAGATCGGCGGGCGGCTGAAGCTGCGGATCGGCGGCTCCACGATCACGTACAAGGGCGTGCTGTCGCTGATCGAGGGCCGCGAGGGCGTGCTGACCGTGCTCGCCGAGGGCGAGGAGGCCCGGGGCAGCGGCGAGGCGACCGCCACCGTCCGGGTCAGTGTCGCGGACGGCGCCGAGGACGGCACCGCGGTGATCCGCTTCACCGGCGACCTGAGCGCCACCGGCCGGCTGACCGAGTTCGACGAGGAGACCCTCGACGCCACCGGCCGCCGGCTGCTGGACCGCTTCGCGGCCGCCCTGGTCGCCCCGGAGGACGTACGGGACCGGGACGCCGAGCAGGACGACGCGCAGGACGACGACCGGGAGCAGGACCGGGACGAGGACTCCGCGGCCGGCACCGCCGGGGTGGTCTTCATCGAGGACCGCCAGGACCAGCCCGGCGACGACCTCGACGACGACCTCTCCGATCTGATCGCCTTCTCCGACGCCGACGCCGAGCGCTTCGGCCTCCCCACCGGCTCCGCCGACGACGAGGACGACGTCGAGGACGCCGAGGACGCGGACGAGGACGGCGGCCACCGGGACGGCGACGCCGCCGAGGCGGTGGACGACGTCGAGGACGGCTCCGGGGAGCAGGACGCCGTCGCCGAGGAGATCCCGGTCGAGCCGCTCTTCGCGTACGAGGAGGAGCCGGTGCTCTCCGGTCCGGTGCGCCGCAGCATCGTCGGCCGGTCCGCCGAGGAGGTGGACCACGCCCCGCCGCGCGGCCCGTACGCCCCGGCGCTGCCGGCCCGCAGCGCGCGGGCCCGGGCGGCGTCCCGCTGGGGCGGCGAGGCGGGCGGGATCGTGGTGCCGGGCGCCGGCGGCCGCAGCGCGGTGCCGTGGGTGATCGGCGGCTCGGTGGCGCTGCTGGGCGGTGCCGTGGTGCTGGTGAGGGCCCTGCGCCGCCGCTAGCCGGGAGCGCCGGGGGCGTCGTCAGGCCCTAGACTGAACGCTCATGAGCAACGACCGCGACGCCCTGCTGGCACAGATCAAGGACAAGGCCGTCGTGCACGGCAAGGTCACCCTCTCCTCCGGCAAGGAGGCCGACTACTACGTCGACCTGCGCCGGATCACGCTGGACGGCGAGGCCGCCCCGCTGGTCGGCCGGGTGATGCTGGACGCGACCTCGCACCTGGAGTACGACGCCGTCGGCGGTCTGACCCTGGGCGCCGACCCGGTGGCCACCGCGATGCTGCACGCCGCCGCCGCGCGCGGGCAGAAGCTGGACGCCTTCGTGGTCCGCAAGGCCGGCAAGGCGCACGGTCTGCAGCGCCGGATCGAGGGCCCCGAGGTGAAGGGCCGCCGGGTGCTGGCGGTCGAGGACACCTCCACCACCGGCGGCTCGGTGCTGACCGCCGTCGAGGCGCTGCGCGAGGCGGGCGCCGAGGTGGTCGGCGTCGCGGTGATCGTGGAGCGCGGCGGCGCGGGTGCCGTCGAGGAGCAGGGCCTGGCCTACGTGACCGCGTACGACCTGGACGACCTGGGTCTCTGACCCGCGGGGCCCGCACGGGGACGATCCCCGCGACGGAAGCCGCACGAACACACCCCGCAGCGAACCGGCCGGTCCGGCCCGCGCCCGGCGGCGGACGACAGAGGGCCGGGTCCGTTTCACGTGAAACACGGGGTACCGACCCGGCCCGTCGCCCGGCGCGGGAGGCGGGCGCGCAGCCCCCCCGGGGCCGACCGCC
>NZ_JBHWCL010000107.1:0-32292 GCF_042735125.1 Kitasatospora sp. NPDC059599
CCCGGAACCCCCGCAACATCACCCTGAACACTTCCACGGTGACACCGCCCACCGCCCCTCGGGGCCCCTGCCCCCAGGGTTTGTCCCGTGGGAGCAGGGCCCCTCCGCCGTGCCCGGACGCGCCCTCAGGAGGTGATGAAGGCCGCCAGCTTCGCCACCCCGTCGATGATCCGCGCCTGCGTCAGCGAGCTGACGGACAGCCGCAGCCGGTGCTCTCCGCCGCCCGCCGGGTAGAACGGCGCCATCGGCGTCCACAGCACCCCGTGGTCGCGGGCGCACCGCTCCATCGCCGCGTCGTCGGCCGTGAAGGGCACCGTGAGGACGGCGAAGAAGCCGCCGTCCGGCCGGTTCCAGGAGACGCCCAGACGGCGCCGCTCGGAGGCCGGGAAGTGCCGGTCCAGCTCCCGGAGCAGGGTGTCCATGCCGGCCGCGTAGTGGGCCGTGGCCCGGGCGTTGGCGGCGCGCAGGCGGCAGTCGTGCGCCAGCAGCATGCCGCCGATGACGGCCTGGCTCAGCGCGGGCGTGTTGACCGTCGTCATGCTCTTCAGCTTGGCCAGCTCGTCGGCGAGCAGGCTGCAGCGCCCGTCGGGCCCGGTGACCTCCTGGTCGGCGACGACGTAGCCGAGCCGGGCGCCGGGGAAGCAGGTCTTGGCGAAGGAGCCGAGGTAGACGACCCGGCCGTGACCGTCCAACGCCTTGAGGGTGGGCCGCAGGCCCGGCGTGCGGGCGAAGAAGCCGTACGGGTTGTCCTCGATGACCAGGACGTCCTCCTCGGCGGCCGCCGCCAGCAGCCGGGTACGGGCCTCGACCGGCATGCTGGTGCCGGACGGGTTCGCGAAGTCGGGGACGACGTACAGGGCGCGGGGGCGCCGGCCCTCGGCGCGGACGGCCCGGGCCGCGGCGGCCACGGCC
The DNA here is from genome assembly GCF_042735125.1 of Kitasatospora sp. NPDC059599. Lineage (NCBI taxonomy): Bacteria > Bacillati > Actinomycetota > Actinomycetes > Kitasatosporales > Streptomycetaceae > Kitasatospora > Kitasatospora sp. NPDC059599. Next base: position 913 of record NZ_JBHWCL010000107.1, read on the forward strand.
TCCGGGTCGGGTCCGCCCTCCGGGCCCTCGGGGACCGGCCGGGTGGTCAGGTCGAGCAGCCGAGCGGCGCCGGTGACCCCGACGTAGCAGGGCGAGCTGACCAGCAGGACGTCGTCAGGGCCCGCGCAGAGCGCGCGCAGGGTGAGCAGCATGCCCTCCTGGGCGCCGACGGTGAGCACCAGCGACTCGGGGGCGACGGTCAGGCCCTCGTCGTTGGCGAGGGTGCACGCGACCAGGTCGGCGATGATGCCCTTGGTGGGGCCGTACTGGAACAACGCGGTGCGCACGGCGTCCCGGTCGAGGCCGCGGTCGGCGAGGTGGGCGAGGAACCGGTCCAGGTGCGCGGGGACGTCCTCGGGCTCGAAGAAGCCCTCGTAGGGCCGGCCGGGGGCGAAGGAGACGGCGTCGGGGTAGCGGGTGGTGACCTCGTTGAGGAAGGTCATCGCGTCCAGCAGCGGGTCGGCCAGGGAGGCGTGCAGGTCTTCCAGCGGGAGTTTCACCGCAGGGCCTCCCGCAGCCGCCCGGCGGCGTACGCCTGGGCCTCGGCGGCGGCATCCAGGGTGCCGGTCATGGCGAAGAAGCCGTGCGGCACGCCCGGGTAGCGGCGCAGCTCCACCGGGACCCCGGCCGCGCGCAGCGCCTCGGCGTACTGCTCCCCCTCGTCGCGCAACGGGTCGTACTCGGCGGTGAGCACGGTCGCGGGCGGCAGGCCGGCCAGCGTCGCGGCGCGCAGCGGGGAGGCGTACGGGCCGGCACCGTCGGCCGGGTCGGCCAGGTAGTGGCCCCAGTACCAGGCGACCGAGCGGCGGTTGAAGAGCAGCGGGTCGTCGTGTTCGCGCAGCGAGAGGGTGTCGGCACCGTGGTCGGTGTTGGGGTAGACGAGCAGCTGGTGGCGCAGGGCGGGGCCGCCCTCGGCGCGCAGCAGGAGGGTCAGGGCGGCGGTGAGGTTGCCGCCGGCACTGTCGCCGCCGACCGCCAGCCGGTCCGGGTCGATGCCGAACTCCTCGGCGCGTTCGACGAGCCGGACGAGGGCGGCCCGGCAGTCGTGCAGGGCCGCGGGGAAGGGGTGTTCGGGGGCCGGCCGGTAGCCGACCGAGGCGGTGACGCAGCCGACGGCGTTGGTGAGCCGGCGGCAGACCGCGTCGCTGGTGTCGGGTGAGCCGAGGGTCCAGCCGCCGCCGAACAGGTAGAGCAGGGCGGGCAGTCGGCGGCCGGGCGGTTCGGGCCGGTAGAGCCGCAGGGCGAGTTCGCCGCCGGGGCCCTCGACGCGGTGTTCCTCGACGGCGGCGACGGGCTCGGGGGTACCGGCCGCGGCGCGGATGTCGGCGAGGTCGGCGGCGCGGGCCTCGGCCAGGGTGAGGGTGTAGAGCGGCGGGGCGCCGCTGCGCGCGCGACGGGCGCGCAGGGCCTCGGCCTGGGGGTGCAGGGGCATGGGTGGTCCCGTTCTGGAGCGGCGGGGTTCGGCGGGCGACAGGGGGTCGGCGGTCGGCCGGGGAGTTCTGCGGGTGGTCACGACGGTCGGCGGCCGGCCGGTGTTGCCGGGCGGCCGCGGTGGCCGGTGTCGTCCGGCGTGCTCGGCGCGCGGCCCGGGGTCGTCACGGCGGCCGGCGGTCAGCAGCCGGCCGGGTCGGTCAGCGGTCGGCCTCGACGTAGACGGTCTCGTCGGTGCGGAAGGCCGTGTCGAGGTCGGCGACGTCCGGCCGGACGCCCTCGCGGTAGGCGCAGTGGCGGATCTGCTCGGGGGCGAAGCCGGCGAGGGTGAGGACGTGCCGCAGCTCGTCCAGGTCGTAGATCCACTGGTGACCGTAGTAGCGGAAGATCTGGTTGACCAGGAAGGCCGGGCGGGCCGGCATCGGCGGGCCGAAGCCCAGGGTGGTCAGGCGGCGCCGGTGCTTGGTGAGGAAGCCGTCGCCGGTGACGTAGCCGGCCAGGTAGCGGGCGAGGTCGGGGGTGGTCAGACGCAGGACGCCGCCGGGGCGCAGCACCCGGCGGGCCTCGCGCAGCCAGCCGACGGCGACGGGCATGGTGACGTGCTCGATGAGGTGCTCGGCGTACACCCAGTCGACGCTGGCGTCGGCGAAGGGCAGCGGCTCGGCGATGTCGAGCTGGGTGAACCAGCGGTCGCCGTCGACCCGGTAGAGGGTGCCGGGCTCGGTGCGGCTGCCGGTCCCGCTGACAGTGCCGGTGCCGGTGCCGCGCAGGGCGGTGAGGTCGGTGCCCAGGCCCTCCGGGTGGGCGGTCCGGAAGGCGGCGAACTCGATTCCGGTGAGGCCGAGTTCGCGGAAGCCCGCGTGGTCGCGCGGCAGCCCGCCGGGGTGCGCTTCGAGCGTGTCGCACGTGGCGACCTGCGCGCTGAAGTCGTCCAGGCGGGCAGCCAGGCCGTCCGGGTCGTCCCAGTCCCAGCCGGGGAATCGTTCGGTCTGTTCGGTCATGTCGGGTCTCTCTCTCGGAACTACGGGGTGCGGCCGCCGTACGGTTCAGCCGACCACGCACGGCCAGGGGGCGAGGGCCGTGCGGTCCAGGTCGGCGAGCCGGGGGCGGCCCAACAGGGCCATGGTGTGCTCCAGTTCCTCGCGCAACAGGGCGAGCACCCGGTGCACGCCGGTCTCGCCGTCGGTGGCGAGGCCCCAGAACGCCGGACGGCCGACCAGCACGGCGCGGGCGCCGAGGGCGAGGGCCACGGCGATGTCCGCGCCGGTGCGCACGCCGCCGTCGAGCAGCACCGGCAGTTCGGCGGGGACGGCCTCGACCACCTCGGGCAGGGCGGCCAGGGCCGGGACGGCTCCGTCGAGTTGACGTCCGCCGTGGTTGGAGACCAGGACGGCGTCGGCGCCGTGCTCGACGGCCAGCCTGGCGTCCTCGGCGGTGAGGATGCCCTTGAGGACCAGGGGTAGCCGGGTGCGCTCGCGCAGCCAGGCGAGGTCAGCCCAGCTCAGGGTGGGGTCGAACTGCTCGCGGGCGTGCTCGGCGATGCCCGAACTGCCGCCTGCCGCACGGTGGCTGGCGGACATCAGGCCCGGGTCCAGGTTGACCGCGCGGACGGCGGGCGGGATGGCGAAGCCGTTGCGCAGGTCACGCAGCCGGCGGCCGATCCTGGGGGCGTCCACGGTCAGCACCAACGCGTGGAACCCGGCCGCCTCGGCGCGTTCCACCAGGGCGGCGAGGGCGGCTCGTTCACGCAGCCAGTACAGCTGGAGCCAGAGCGGGCCGGTGGCGGCCCCGGCGATCTCCTCCAGGGTGCGGCTGGCGAACATCGCGGCGACGAACAGGGCGCCGGCCCGGCCGGCGGCGCGCGCGGTGGCGGTCTCGCCCTGCGGGTCGACCAGCCGGTGGTAGGCCATCGGGGCGATGCCGAGCGGGAGGCCGAGCGGTGCGCCGAGCAGGGTCAGCGCCGGGTCGCAGGCGGAGACGTCGACCAGGGTGCGCGGGCGCAGTGCATAGTGTCCGAACATCTGCCGGTTGGCTGCCAGGGTGCGTTCCGCACCGCTGCCGCCTTCGATGAAATCCCAGATTTCCGGGGAAAGTTGTGCGCGCGCCGCGCGCTCGATCCCGGTCAGCGTGAGTGCTCCCACGGGCATTCCTCGTTCCAGGACGGCCACGCGCGGACCGGTCCCGGTTCGGCAGCGTAGGAGCAACGAGCACATTGGTATAGACCTTGATTTGACCAAACGTCTGTGCCATGGTCTGGCAACGGAATTGACCGTTTTGGTTGCGAACGGCGTTCATGTCAAATCCCCTCGCTCGTATGGAGCCGCGTTGACCGGCTTTTCCCCTTCTTCACGTCCGCCTTCCGCTCCGCCGCACTCCGACGCCCCGGACGACTGGGTCGACCGGCTGCTGCTGGCCGGCGCCGGCGGCGAGGAGTGCCTGCACCTCGGCGCGCCGCTCGACCGGGACGCCCTGCGCGCCCTGGTCGACGAGCACTCCGTCCGCCTGGCGGCCGCCGGGCTGGGCCCCGGCGGCACGGCCGCGCTGCGGCTGCCACCCTCGGTGGCGTTCGTCGCGGTGCTGCTGGCATGCTGGCGGCTGGGCGCCCAAGTCGCCCTGCTCGACCACCGGTTGACCGACCACGAGATCGACGCGGCGGTCGCGCGGCTGGCCCCGCAGGTGCTGGTAGGCTCCGCCCACCGGCCCGCGGCGGCGCTGCGCGGCTTCTCCGAGGTGGAGCCGGTGGCCGTCCCGCTGCCGGACGGACGACTGGCCCGCACCGGGCACGCGTTGATCCAGCTCAGCTCCGGATCGACCGGACCGGCCAAGGTCATCGCCCGCACCGCCGGCGACCTGCTCCGCGAACTCGACTGCTACCGCAGGCTGGTGGAGTTCCCCGGCGAGGGCGAACGAGTCGTCCTGCTGTCGTCGGTGGTGCACGTGCTCGGCCTGGTCGGCGGGCTGCTCAACGGCCTGTACGCCCGTGCCGCGCTCACCGTGCCGGAGCGGATGACGGCCGCGGGCATCCTCGCCGCGGTGGCCGGCTCCGACCGGCCGACCACCGTCATCGGGGTGCCCTTCCACGCCGAACTGCTGGCGGGGACGGTCGCTCCCCCGCCGCTGCCCCGGCTGCGACGGATGATCGTCGCGGGCGAACTGGTCCGCCCGGGCCTGCCCGCACTGTTCACCGGGCGCTACGGCGTCCCGCTCGGCACCATGTACGGCATGACCGAGACCGGGGTCATCGCCACCGACCTCGACGGCACCCTCCACCCGGCCAAACGCCCCGTCCACGGGATGCGGATGCGCCTGGTGAAGGGCGAGTTGCAGCTCGGCGCGACGGCCTCCCCGTACCCCGGGCTGGACGACCCGACGCGCTGGTCGGACGGCTGGCTGCACACCCGGGACGCGGCCGGGCTGGACGAGGCCGGCGGCCTGGTCACCGTGCTCGGCCGGCTGGACTCCCAGGTGTCGATCGGCGGTCTGAAGGTCGACCTCACCGAGGTCGAACAGACCCTCACCGCACTGCCCGAGGTCCGCGAGGCCGTGGTCGTCTTCGACGGCGGCGCCATCGAGGCCTACCTGGCCACCGAGGCCGACGCCGACCTCTCCCTGCTCCAGGCCGGGCTGGCCCGCCGCCTCGCCGCCTACAAGCGGCCGCGCCGGCTCGCCCTGCTCCCCGCACTCCCCCGCACCGCCACCGGAAAGCTGCTGCGCGACCCGGCCGCCCTGCGCGACACCGCCACGACCTCCGCGGCGACGTCCGCCGCGAACGTGCGCTGAGCACGCGCCCGACCGTCCGACCCCGCAGGCACCGCGGCCCGACCCCGCAGGCACCACCACCCCCGACAAGGAGCCCACCACCATGCAGGACCGCATCCGCGCCTTCGTCCTCGCCGCCCTCACCGAGATGCAGTACGACGTCTCCGAGGTCACCGGGGACACCGACCTCGGCCCGGCCGGGCTGGACCTCGAATCGCTCGCCCTGGCCGACCTGTCGGTGCAGGTCGAGGACGAGTTCGGGATCAAGTTCGACCTGGACGAGATGGAGACCACCGCGCTGATGACGCTGGACGAGTTCACCGCCGACGTCGCCCGGCGGATCGACGCGCTCGCCGCCACCTCCGGCAGCGCGGCATGACCGGCACCTCGCGTCCCGACGGCCTCCCGGACCGGGCCGAGGTGCTCACGATGCTGGCGGCGTTCGGGCAGCGCGCCGCCGACACCGTGCCCGAGGAGCTCGGCTCACTCGAACTCACTTGGCTCGTCGCCGAGTTCGAACAGCGTTACGGCCTGCAGCTGGACCTGGACGACGAGCAGTTCGGCGCGGTGCGGACGGTCGACGACGCCACCGCACTGCTGCGCGACGCCGTCCTGGCCGATCGGGCCGGCCCGGCCGATCGGGCCGGCCTGGCCGAGCGCGCGGGCGCGCAGCCGTGAGCGGCCTCGCCACGGGCGCCGGACCGCCCGGGCCGACGGGGCGGACCCGGCCGGTCGTGACCGGCGTCGGCGTGCTCAGCGCCGCCGGCCGCGGGCTCGCCACGCTGACGGCGGCCGCCACGCACGGCAGGGCGACGTTCGGCGCGGTCACCCGCTTCGACGTCAGCGCCCGCCGCACCACCCGGGCCGCCCTGCTGCCCACTGACCTGCTGCCCGCCGACCTGCCGGCCACCGACCTGCCGGCCGACGACCTGCCGACCGATCCGCTGCGTTCCGATCCGGTGCTCTCCGACCCCGTCCGGTCCGACGCCCCGGGCCGGGACACTCCGGGCCCCGACGCCCCGGTCCCGGAGGCCACGCCCACGACCGACGCCGTCCCGTCGGCCGCGGCGGTGCTCGACGCCATCGGCCAGGCCTGCCGGCAGGCCGGGCTGACCGCCACCGAGGGCGCCGCGCTGCCCGTCCTGCTCGCGCTGCACAGCGACGAGCGGACCCGCGCGACCGCCGACGCCGTGGCCGCCGGGGTCCGCGCGGACTGGGGAGCCGCGGGCGTCACCCGGGTCTACACCGGTGCCTGCGTGGCCGCCGCGACCGCCGTCGCCGACGCCGCCGCACTGGTGGCCACCGGCCGGCACGAGCGGGTCCTGGTCGCGGCCGTCCACCTGGTCGGACCGGGCGTGTTCGCCGTCTTCGACGCCGGCCGCGCACTGGCCCGCGACGGCGAGCTGCGCCCGTTCAGCGCCGGACGGACCGGCACCCTGCTCGCGGACGCGGCCGCCGCCGTCGTGGTCGAGGCCGCCCCGGCGGCCGAGCGGCGCGGTGCACCCGCACTCGCCCGGCTGGCCGGCTGGGGCCGCACCGGGGACGCCCACCACGTCTGCCGCCCCGAACCGGACGGCACCGGAGTGGCGCGGGCGGTCGAGGCCGCCCTCGCCCGCGCGGGCGTCGCACCGGCCGAGGTCGGCTACGTCAACGCCAACGGCACCGGCTCCGACCTGTCCGACCAGGCCGAGGCCCGCGCCCTGCGGCGGGTGTTCGGCCCGCACACCGACCACCTGCCGGTCAGCTCCAGCAAGTCCGTGCACGGGCACGCCCTGGAGGCCTCCGCCCTGCTCGAACTGGCCGTCACCATCGGTGCGTTGGACAGCGGACTGCTCCCGGTCAACGCCGGTTGGCTGGGTCCGGACCCGGACGTCGGCCTGGACCTCGTCCTGGACGGCCCGCGAGCCGCCCGCCCCGCCTACGCACTCAGCCTCAACTCCGCCTTCGGCGGCGCCAACACCGCGCTGCTGCTGGCCCCTGGATGACACCGACACCACCATGACCACCCCTGCCGACGACACCCACCGCCTGCGGGTCCTCGCCGAGGCCCGCCGCCCCGCACCCGGCCTGGACGGGCCGCCGCCACCGCTGCCCGGCTTCTCGGCCTCCGGCTTCAACCCACTGGTCGCCGACACCGCCGACCGCTGCCTGCGCGAGCAGCACGGCGCGCCGCCCGCCCCCGGGCGGACCGCCCTGCTGCTGGCCAGCGCGAGCGGCGACCTCGCCACCGCACGGGCCATCGAGCAGAGTTCCGAACCCGGACGACGGACCGGCCCGCTGCTGTTCTTCCAGTCCAACCCGAACGCCGTCCTCGGGCACATCGCCGCCCGCTGGGGTCTGACCGGCCCGGTCGTGGCGATCTGCCCGGCCGGGGCCGAACCCGGCCGCGTCCCGGCGGAGGCGTACGAACTCGCCGCGCTGCTGCTCGCCGACGGCGACGCCGACCGGGTGCTGGTCATCGCCGCCGAGCAGACACCCGACGGGGACCACGCCGCCGCGGTGCTGCTCACCGTCCCCGCCGCCTGAGCCCCGAAGCGAACGAGGCCGACACCACCGACCCGAACCCGCCGAGAGCCTCCGGCCGTACCCGACAGTGAGGCCCGGCGCCTGACGCAGCCGCACCCGGCACACCAGCCGCCCCGCCGACACCGCCCCACCCCGGCACGCCTCACCCGACATGCCTCACCCCGACACCGCCCGGTCACCCGCCGCCCGCACGGCCGACCGAACCCTGCCACCCGATCAGCCGATCAGCCGCCCGGGCCGTCCACCGGCCCCGATGGAGGGATCCACCCCCGTGACCATCCGCAGTCTCCGCACCCTGCTCGCGGACGACCCCGACGTCGGCGCCGGCAACGTCCTGACCGCCCGGATCGCGCTCGGGCTGGACGTCGACGAGCCGCTGCTCACCTTCGACACCCCGGTGGACGACCACCCCGCCTGGCAGCCGCTCACCCTGCGCGAGCTCGACCGTGCGGTCCGGGCCCGCGCCGCCGCCCTGCACGCCCTCGGCATCACCCGGCGCGACCCGGTCGTGGTCTACGCCGACGCCGCCGCCGACCACGTGCTCGCCTTCCTCGCGCTGGCCCGGCTCGGCGCCATCCCCGCCCTGCTCAACCCCAACCTGGACGGCGAACGCGCCGCCCGCTACATCACCCGCCTCGGCGCGGCCGGCGTCCTCGCCGGTCCGGCCCACCTGGCCGCGCTGGCCGGCCACGACCCCGGCGCGCCCCTGCTGCCCGAGATCGGCACCCTCGGCGCGGGCGACCCGAAGGACGCGCCGGCGCCGTACCGGCACTGGTCCGGCGACCCGGTGGCGATCACCCACTCCTCCGGCACCACCGGCATGCCCAAGGCCGTCGTCCACTCCCACGCGAGCCTGTACGCGGCGATCCGCCACCGGTTGCGGCTGCCCCGCCCGCAGGGCCAGGACCGGATGCTCAGCGCCCTGCCCGCCCCGCACGCCGCGACCCTGATCGCGCTCAACCTCGCGCTCAGCTCGCACACCCGACTCGCCTTCCTGTCCCGGCAGTCCGGCGACGGCGTGCTTCGGGCGATCGAGCAGTGGCGGCCCACCGGCGTGGTCGGCTTCGCCGCCACCTGGGCCGACCTGGCCCGCCACGACCTCACCACCCGGGACCTCACCTCCGTCGCACTCTGGTGGAACACCGGCGACTGCGCCCACGAGGTGCACATCCGCCGGCTGATCGCCACCGGCAGCCGGGAGACCGTCACCCGCGCGGGCCGCGCCCGCACGCCCGGCTCGCAGTTCGTGGACGGCCTCGGCTCCACCGAGATGGGCCACTCGCACTTCTTCATCACCCACGGCCCCGGCACCGAGCGCTACGGCCGCTGCGTCGGACGCCCGCACGCCTTCGTGGACTGCGCGGTCGTCGGTCCGGACGGCGAGCCGCTCGGGCCCGGCGAGGTCGGCGAACTCGCCACCGCCTCACCGACCCTGGCGCTCGGCTACTGGAACGACTCGGCCACCACCTTCCGGACCCGGATCCGCGGCCGCTTCCTCACCGGGGACCTGATGTACCGGGACGAGGAGGGCTACTACTACCACGTCGACCGGGCCGTCGACTCGGTCGAACTCGCCGACGGCAGAAGGCTGTTCACCGCGATGTCGGAGGAGCGGGTGCTGGCCGCCTGCCCGGACGTGCTGGACTGCACGGTGGTGGCGGTGCGGGACGGCGGGCGCGTGGTCACCGACGTCCTGCTGCTCCTCACCGAGGACGCCGACCGGGCCGCGGACCGCACCGGGGCGGTCGTGGCCGCGCTGGACGAGGCCGCCGCCGCGACCGTCCGCCGGGTGCTGGTGGTCTCCCCCGACGACATCCCGCTCGGCCCGACCGGCAAGGTCCGCAAGGTCCTGCTGCGCGAGCGCCACCTCGCGGCGGTGGGCGCGTGAACGGCCGGAGCGGACGCGTCGACGGACCGGGCGATCCTGGTCACGGACCGAGCGGACCGGGTCACGGACCGAGCGGACCGAGCGGGCCGAGCGGGCCGAGCCGGCAGGGCGGGCGCACCGCCGCCCGCCGCGGAGCCGTCGTCACCGGCATCGGCCTGGTCTCCCCGCTCGGCCGCAAGCCCGCCGAGCTGTTCGAGGCCCTGGTCGCCGGGCGCTCCGGCGTCCGCGCCGTCCCCGAGGACCACGCCGCGCACGGCTGGCTGCCCGCCGCCGGGATCGCCCCCGCCGTGGACGGCCGGGAGGTGCTGCCGCCCACCGAGACCCGCTGCGTGGACCGCTTCGTGCTGCTCGGCCTGGCCGCCGCCGACGACGCGCTCGCCGACGCCGCGCTGGTGGTCGGCCGGGACGCGGACCCGCACCGCACCGCCGTGGTCCTGGCGACGGGCGGCGGCGGGCTGGAGACCTTCGAGCAGCAGTCGCACCGCCGGCTGGAGCGCGGCCGCCCGGGCGTGAGCCCGTACCTGCTGCCGGGCATGCTCTCCAACATGGCCGCCGCCAGGGTCGCCATCAAGCACGGCATCCGGGGCTACAGCTCCGCCGTGGTGACGGCCTGCGCGGCCGGCGCCCAGGCGATCGCCGAGGGGCTGCGGCTGATCCGCGCCGGTGACGCGGACGTGGTCGTGTGCGGCGGCACCGAGTCCTCGCTGCACCCGACCATCGCCGCCGCCTTCACCAACGCCCGCGCCCTGGCGCAGGGTTGGGAGGACGCCGAGCAGGCGAGCCGACCCTTCGACACCCGCCGCAACGGCTTCGTGCTCGGCGAGGGCAGCGCCGTCCTCGTCCTGGAGAGCGTCGAGCACGCCGAGGCGCGGGGCGCCGCCGGCTACGCGGAGGTGATCGGCTGGGGCGCCTCCACCGACGCCCACCACCCGACCATGCCCCGGCCGGACGGCAGCGGCGCCGCCGACGCGATGCGCGCCGCGCTCGCCAACGCGGGCCTGGCCCCGGGCGACATCGACTACGTGAACGCCCACGGCACCGGCACCAAGCTCGGTGACGTGGCCGAGACCGCGGCCCTGCACGCCGTCTTCGGCGCGCACCGGCCCGCGGTCAGCTCCACCAAGGGCGCGACCGGCCATCTCCTGGGCGCCGCGGGCGCGTTGGAGGCGGCGGTCACCGCCCTGGCGGTGGCGAGGGGGACGCTGCCGCCCACGCTCAACCTGACCGACCCCGACCCGGCCTGCGACCTGGACCACGTCCGGGGCGCCGCCCGGCCCGCCCCGGTGCGCGCCGCGCTGAGCAACGCCTTCGCCTTCGGCGGCCACAACCTCAGCCTCGTCCTCGGCCCGACCAGCACGCAGGCGTCCCGGTAGCGACCGGGAGGCCCAGCACCCGATCGACCGGCAACGCGCCGATCCACGACCTGCCATCCCTCCGGGGGGAGATCCCGATGTCCGTCCAGACCATCGCCCACACCGAGTTCCACTGCGCCGACGCCGACAAGACCGCGGCCGGACTCTGCGCCGACTACGGCTTCACCGCCGACGCCCCGGCGACCGCGCCCGACGGCACCCGCACCGTCGGGCTGCGCCAGGGCACCATCCGGCTGCACCTGTCCTCCGCCGCCGACCCCGAGCACCCGGTGGCCGACTTCGTCGCCCGCCACGGGGACGGCGTCGCCGTCCTCGCCCTCGGCTGCACCGACCCGCGGGCCGCGCTGGAGCGCGCCGAGCGGCACGGCGCCCGGGTGCTCGACCGGGACGGCGCCCTGATCGCCGGCTTCGGCGACACCGCGCTGCGCTTCGTCCCGCTGCCGACCGGGGACCCCACCCCGGAGCCCCGCCTGCTGGACGAGCTCGACCACGTCGCGATCTGCCTCCCGGCCGGTCGACTGGTCGAGTCCGTGCGGTTCTGCGAGGCCGCGCTGGGCTTCCGCACGATCTTCGAGGAGTACATCGAGGTCGGCGAGCAGGCCATGGACTCCAAGGTGGTGCAGAGCCCCTCCGGCGCGGTCACCTTCACCCTGATCGAGCCCGACACCGGCCGCCGGCCCGGCCAGATCGACGACTTCCTCGCCGCCCACGGCGGCGCCGGCGTGCAGCACCTCGCCTTCAACACCCGCGACATCACCACCGCCGTACGCACCATCCGCGCGCGCGGCGTGGAGTTCCTGACCACCCCGGGCGCCTACTTCGACGTCCTGGCCGAACGCTTCGGCGAGACGGTCATCCCGGTGGAGACCCTGCGCGACCTGCACGTCCTGGTCGACCAGGACCACGGCGGCCAGCTGTTCCAGATCTTCGCCCGCTCGACGCACCCCCGGCGCACCTACTTCCTGGAGCTGATCGAGCGCCAGGGTGCCGGCACCTTCGGCACCGCGAACATCAAGGCCCTCTACGAGGCCATCAAGCGGCACAGCTCCGCCGCCTCGGTCTGACCACCCCCGCGCACCCGAAGGAGGCCCCCGCATGACCACGACCGCCGAGTTCCGGCTCACCGAGGCCGAGCAGGCACTGCTGCCCACCCCCGACGAGGTGGCCCACTACCGCGAGCACGGCTGGTACCTGTCCCGCCGGCTGTTCAGCGACGAGGAACTGGACACCCTGCAGGCCGCCACCGAGCTGTACTACGCCGGCCACCGGGACCGCGAACTCCCCGTCCGCCCGCCCCGGTTGGCCTCCTGGCAGCCCTCGGACGGGCCGGTCCAGCGGCACAACGACTACGTCCACCACGAGAGCGACGCGATCGGCGCGGTCCTGCGCAAGCCGCTCGTCGGCGCGGTGGCCGCGCTGCTCGCCGGGGCCGAGGAGATCCGGATCTTCCAGGCGACCCTGATCTACAAGCCGCCGGTGCCCGGGGAACCCAGCAACCGGGTGCCGTGGCACTTCGACAAGCACTACTGGCAGACCTGCACCTCGCAGGAGATGCTCACCGCCTTCGTCCCGTTCCACGACTGCCACGAGGAGAACGGCACCATCACCATGGTGGACGGCAGTCACCGCTGGCAGGAGCTGCCCTCCGGCGAGGACTCCACCCGGCACTTCGCCGACCGCGACGGCTCCGAGCTGGACGGCATCCTGGCCGCCAACGCGGCCCACAACGGGGCGCGGGTCACCAAGGTCCCGATGCGGATCCCGCGCGGCCACATGTCCTTCCACCACTCCCGCACCTACCACGGCAGCGGCCCCAACCTGGCCTCCTACCCGCGCCGCGCCGTCTCGCTGCACCTCCAGGACGGCGCCAACGAGTACCAGCGGCACGACCGGGCGGACGGCAGCCCGGTGGTGTACAACCACGACGTGCTGGTGCGCCGCACCGCCGACGGCCGACCGGACTACGCCGACCCGGAGTTCTGCCCGACGGTCTGGCGGGGACGGCCGTGACGGCCCCGCCGGCCCCGCCCGCCGGCCCGGTCCGGCCGACCACCGCGGCGGGCGGGCCGGTCCGACCCGCCGACCCGGGCACGACCGCCGGCCCGGGCACGACCGCCGACCCGGGCACGACCGCCGACCTGGGCACGACCGCCGAGCGTTACCGGATGCTGCGGCTGATCCGCGGCTTCGAGGAACTGGCGCTCGGCCTGGTGAAGTCCGGCGCGATCCCCGGCGGCATCCACCCGTACATCGGGCAGGAGGCCGTCGCGGTCGGCGTCTGCTCCGCGCTGGGCCCGGCCGACCGGCTCACCAGCACCCACCGCGGCCACGGCCACGTGCTCGCCCGGGGCACCGCGCCGCACCGGCTGCTCGCCGAACTCCTGGGCCGCGTCGGCGGATCGAACGGCGGCCGGGGCGGCTCCATGCACGCCGCCGACGTCTCGCTGGGCATCCTCGGCGCCAACGGCATCGTCGGCGCCGGTGCCCCGATCGCGGTCGGCGCCGCCTGGGCGGCCCGCCAGGCCGCGGCCGACCGGGGGCCGGCGGATCGGATTCCGGTGGCCGTGGCTTTCTTCGGCGACGGCGCGCTCAACCAGGGCGTGCTGCTGGAGTCGTTCAACCTGGCAGCGATGTGGCGCCTCCCGGTGCTGTTCGTCTGCGAGAACAACGGCTACGCCACCACCCTGCCCGCCGCCACCGCCGTCGCGGGCAGCGCCACCGGGCGGGCGGCCGGCTTCGGCATCCCCGCCGAGGAGGTGGACGGCATGGACACCGAGGCCGTCCGCGCCGCCGCGCTGCGGGCCGTCGAACGGGCGCGTGGCGGCGACGGCCCCGGCTTCCTGGAGTGCCGCACCTACCGCTACGAGGGCCACCACACGATGGAGCGCCGGATGAAGCTGCGCTACCGCGCCCCCGAGGAGGTCGAGGCCTGGCGCGGGCGCGATCCGCTCCCCCGGGCCGCCGCCCTGCTCGATCCCGCGACGGTCGCCGAGCTGGACCGTTCGGTGGCCGAACAACTGTCGGCCGCCGAGGAGTTCGCACTCGCCTCCGAACACCCGGACCCGGCGGGCGCGTCGGACCACCTGTACGCCGACGGGCTGCGGCCCCGGGCGGGAGTGACACCGTGACCAGGCTCTCGTACACCAAGGCGCTCAACCGGGCGCTGGCCGACGAACTCGCCGCCGACCCGGCGGTCTGCGTCTTCGGCGAGGACATCGGCGCCGGCCTGGCCGGTCCCACCCTGGGCCTGCTGGACCGGTTCGGGCCGGGCCGGATCGTCGACACCCCGCTGTCCGAGCAGGCGTTCACCGCGATGGCGGTCGGCGCCGCACTGGCCGGCCGGCGGCCGGTGCTGGAGTTCCAGATCCCCTCGCTGCTGTTCCTGGTCTTCGAGCAACTCGTCAACCAGGCACACAAGTTCTCGCTGATGACCGGAGGCCAGGCGAGCGTTCCGCTGACCTGCCTGGTCCCCGGCTCCGGCTCCCGGGACGGCTGGGCCGGGCAGCACTCCGACCACCCGTACAGCCTGTTCGCGCACGCCGGGCTGAAGACCGTGGTGCCCGCCACCCCGACGGACGCCTACGGGCTGCTGCGCTCGGCGATCCGGGACCCGGACCCGGTCGTGGTGTTCGCGCCCGCCGCCGCCCTGCCGGTGCGCGAGACCGTCACCTGGGACCTGGTACCGGTGCCGCTCGGCCGGGCCCGGATCCACCGCCCGGGCACCGACGTCACCGTGGTCGCCCTCGGGCACCTGGTGCACGACGCGCTCGCGGTGGCCGAGGAGGTCGCGGCGGACATCTCGGTGGAGGTGTTCGACCCCCGCACCGTCCACCCCTTCGACTGGGACGCGCTCGCCGATTCGCTGGAACGCACCGGCCGGCTGGTCGTGATCGACGACTCCAACCGCAGCTGCGGCTTCGGCGCGGAGGTGCTGGCCACCGCCGCCGAGGAACTGCGCCTGGTCACCCCGCCGCGCCGGATCACCCGGCCCGACGGCGCCGTCCTGCCCTTCGCCCCGGCCCTGGACCGGGCCGTGCAGCCGAACCGCGAGCACCTACGGGCCGCGCTGCACGCCGTCATGAAAAATCCGTCATGAAGCTTCCGTCATGGGACAGTTGATGTGAAGCAGCCGGCGCGGATCAGCCGTGACCGTCCCCCTCCACAGCGCGGCCCGACCCGAACGCCCGCCCCTCACCGCACCCGTCCTGGCCCCGCACTCGTTCTGGCCCCGCACCCGTTCTGTACCCGTCCTGCGCCCGTTCCCCGCCCGTTCCCCGCACCCGCGAAAGCCCGTGACCGACAAGGAGATCCGCATGTCCGCCAACCGCTACCACTGGGACCGCTCGCACCCCGGACTGACCAGCCTGCAGCAGGCCATCGACCCGCTGCGCCGCGAGGTGGTCGGCCATTCCGTCTACCACCGGCTCACCAGCATCGAGCGCGTCCGCACCTTCCTGGACAGCCACGTCTTCGCCGTCTGGGACTTCATGTCACTGCTGAAGAGCCTGCAGCGCGATCTGACCTGCGTCGAGGTGCCGTGGGTCCCGAGCGGCCCGACGGCCAGCCGCCGGCTGATCAACGAGATCGTGCTGGTCGAGGAGAGCGACGAGCTCGGCGAGGGCTACACCAGCCACTTCGAGCTGTACCTGGAGGGCATGCGTCAGGCCGGCGCCGACGCCCGCCCGGTGGAGGAGTTCCTGGCGCTGCTGGGCACCGGCACCACCGTGCCCGAGGCGCTCAAGGCGGCCGAAGTCCCGCAGGCTGCCGTGGACTTCACCGGGACGACCTGGTCCATCATCGAGACCGCCCCGGTGCACTGCCGGGCCGCCGCCTTCGCCTTCGGCCGCGAGGACCTGATCCCGGACATGTTCGCCCAGGTGATCGCGATCGACGACCCGGCCGGTGTGCTGACGGTGTTCAAGGACTACCTGGCCCGGCACATCGAGGTCGACGGCGAGCAGCACACCCCGATGGCGATGCAGATGCTGATCGACCTGTGCGGCGACGACCAGGACAAGTGGGACTCCTGCGCCGAGACCGTGCGCACGGCGCTGCAGGCCCGCTCCCGACTGTGGACCGCGATCGAGCAGTCCTTCCGGTAACCGCCCTGCCGGTTACCGTCCCGCCGGTAGCCGTCCGTCCGGCAGCGGTCAGACCACCTTCGGCAGCACGGCGGCCGACGCGGGCGGCTCGTCGGCCGCCGTCCGGTACCGGTGCAGCGCCGCCCGGCCCTCCGCCCCGCGGACCCGGGCGGCGAGCCGGGCCGGCAGCACCACCGTGGCCAGGTATCCCTCGCCGCGGAACCCCTCGACCGTCCAGCACACCCACGGCAACGGGTAGTTGGCGGCCGGGCTGAAGAACACCGGGCGGTTCCCCTGGAAGCTGACCAGGTAGGCACCGAAGCGGCTCCAGTTGGAGAAGCTGAACCGGCGCGCCTGCGGGTCGAAGCCCAGCGGCACGCACTCGCGCAGCCGCGACCGGCCGAGCGCAGTCAGAAACCCCAGATTGGCACGGAGGTTGAGGTGCGCGCTCGGGAACTCCTCGACCGCCGTCCGCAACGCGCCCGCGAGCGCCGCCGGCCCGTCCTTGGGTCGGTGCGCCACGTGGACCTCGCTCAGCAGGTTGCCCACCAGGGCGGGTGAGAGGCCGAGCCAGCGGCGCGCGTTGACCGGGACGGTCAGCATCCGCTCGGCGTCGTCGCCGTCCAACTCCCGCAGGGTGTCGACGAGATGGGCACAGAGCACGTCCCCGGAGGAGAGCCGGCGCCCGGCCGCCGCACCGAACTCCTCGCGCATCCTGGTCACTTCGGCGTCCGTGAAGGCGATCTGGACGGTCCGGTTGGCGCGCGGACCGGCGGCCACCTCCCGGGCCAGCAGCGCCGCCTCCGCCGCCGAGGGCACCCGGAAGCCGGGCCGGCCGCAGTCCTCGGCCGGCAGCGCCAGGTCCAGCAACTCGTCCTGGTCGCCGACGAGTTCGGCCTCCGGGAGCGGCTCCCCCTCGACCGCCGCCGACCAGATCCGCAGCAACAGCATGAAGCTGTTCAGATCGCCGATCGCGTGGTGCCAGGAGCAGCCGAGCACCGTCCCGCCGTCGGCGGTGCGGGTGACCCGGACGGTGAGCAGCGGCGCTCCGCCGCGCCGGGCGCCCGGGGCGTCGACCCGGTCGACGAGTTCGGAGCCGGCTGCCGTCACCCGGCCCATCGCCTCGGCGAGCGTGCCGTCCACGGTGTAAACGTCGAGCGGCACGCCGGAGTCGTCGCAGACCGCCTCCAGGACGCCGTCGACCGTGCGCAGCCGCCCGGCGAAGACCGGTACCCGGTCCAGGGCGCGGGCCAGGCCGGCCGCGAGCCGGTCGTCGTCCAGCGGCCGCTCGAAGCAGAGCACGACCGAGACGGCGAGGTCGGCGAGCATGGTGTCCATCAGGCCGCAGCGCAGCACCCGGCCGCTGGCGCGCCCGGCTCGGACGGTCCGGGATCGGCGCAACTGGGGCCAGATGCTCATGGGTTCCGTTCCGAAGCACTCGATGACACTCGGCGACACCCTGCGCTCGGCGACCCGCGCGGGCATGCCGAACGATAGTGCCGCCTCGGGGCAGTGGTCCAGTCCAATCCCGGAGTCCGGAAGGGCCGTCGGCATCCGTCGGCGATAGAATGCGCAGCATGGGAGAGCGCTCCGGCGCGATCACCGCGCCACCCCTCGTCCTGGTCACCGACACCGACTCCCAGCTGATCGATCCGGCTCGGGCCTACCACGTCGGTCGCGACCCGACCAGCGAGATCGTGCTGGACGACCCCCGGGTGTCCTGGCACCACGCGGTCCTGCGCGCCACCGACGGTCACTGGCTGCTGGAGGACGTCGGCAGCACCAACGGCACCTACGACGAGGGCCACCGGGTCAGCCGCGACGACATCGGCCCGGGCACCCGGCTGCGCTTCGGCGATCCGGTCGACGGCCCGGCCGCGAGCTTCGCCGGGCTCCCCGGCGCCGCCCCGGACGGCGGTCCGGGCCCGGGCGCGCGCACCGTCCTGCTCGCCCCGCAGTCCTCCGGCGTCTTCCGCAGCCCGAGTTCCGTGCTCCAGTTGCCCGGCCGCACCGTGCGGATCGGCCGGGCGCCGGACAACGAACTGGTCCTGGACGACCTGGTGGTCTCCCGCCACCACGCCGAGCTGCGCGAACTGCCGGACGGCGGCCACGAGATCGTCGACCTGGACAGTCACAACGGCACCTACCTCAACGGCCGCCCGGTCAGGCGCGCCCCGGTCGGCCCGGCGGACATCGTCGGCATCGGCCACTCCGCGCTGTGCCTGGTCGACGGCCGTCTGGTCGAGTACACCGACACCGGCGAGATCTCGCTGGACGTCCAGCACCTGGTCGTCCACGTCGGCCCGGACCGGCGGGTCCTGCTGGACGACGTCAGCTTCCCGCTGCCCGAGAAGACCCTGCTCGCGGTGGCCGGCCCGAGCGGAGCGGGCAAGTCCACGCTGCTCAACGCGCTCACCGGGCTGCGCCCCGCCGACGAAGGAACCGTGCTGTACGACGGGCGCGACCTCTACCGCGACTACGCCGAGTTGCGCCGCAGGATCGGCCTGGTCCCGCAGGACGACATCCTGCACACCCAGCTCACCGTCCGCCGCGCGCTGTCCTACGCCGCGGAGCTGCGCTTCCCCGGCGACACCGACCCGCACGAGCGGGAGGCGCGGGTCCTGGAGGTGATGCACGAACTGGGCCTGGACAACCGGGCCGACCAGGTGATCGCCAGTCTCTCCGGCGGCCAGCGCAAGCGGGTCAGCGTCGCCCTGGAGCTGCTCACCAAGCCGTCCCTGCTCTTCCTCGACGAACCGACCTCGGGTCTGGACCCGGGGATGGAACGCTCGGTGATGCGCATGCTGCGCGGGCTCGCCGACGACGGCCGCACGGTGGTCGTGGTGACGCACAGCGTGCTGAGCCTGAACGTCTGCGACCGCCTGCTGGTCCTGGCGCCGGGCGGTCGCACGGCGTACTACGGACCGCCCGGCGAAGCCCTCGACTACTTCGGCCACGACGAGTGGCCAGAGGCCTTCGAGGCGTTCGAGAACGACACCGAGGGGGTCTGCCGGTCCCGCTTCCTCGCTTCCCCCCAGTACCAGCGGTACGTGACGGCCGAGGCCGCGCACCCGCTGCACCAACCCGCGGCCTCCGCGCCGACCATCGGCCACGAGAAGCCGCAGAGCTGGCTCTCCCAGCTGGGCACCCTGGTCCGCCGGTACGCCGCGGTGCTCGCCGCCGACCGGTTGTTCCTCACCGTCATGACGGTGCTGCCGTTCGTCATCGGCCTGATGTGCCGGGTGATGGCGGGCTCCCGGCTCACCGACGAGAACGCCATCAACTGCCTGCTCACGCTCTGCCTCGGCGGCGTGCTCACCGGCTCGGCCAACTCGGTGCGCGAGGTGGTCAAGGAACGTGCGATCTACCGGCGCGAACGCGTGGTCGGGCTGTCCAGATCGGCGTACCTGGTCTCGAAGGTCGTGGTGCTCGGCGCGGTCACGGTGGCGCAGGCCGCGGTGCTGACCGTGGTCGGCCTGGGCGGGGTCAAGCTCTCCGCGCTGCCACGCCCGGGCGCCCCGCCAGGCGTGACGACGGGCGTGGTGATGCCGCAGCTGCCCGAGCTGATCATCGCGGTCGCGATGCTCGCGTTCACGGCGATGATGCTCGGCCTGGTGGTCTCCGCGGCCGTCGACAAGGAGGAGACCACGATGCCGCTGCTGGTGCTCCTCGCCATCGTGCAGATCGTCCTCAGCGGGCTGATGCTCAAGCTGTACGGCGTGCCCGGCCTGGAGCAGTTCGCCTGGCTGTTCCCGTCCCGGTGGGGCCTGTCGTCCATGGCCAGGACGGTCGATCTGAACCGGCTCACCGTGCCCTCCCCGATCACCGCGGACCCGCTGTTCCGCCACGCCCGCACCGGCTGGCTGGTCGGCATGGGCGCGATGATCGGCCTGTCGGTGGCGTACGGGCTGGCGGTCCTCGCCCTGCTGCGGCGGCACGAGCCCGCGATCATGCGCAAGTAGTCGGGTGACCGTGCACCGTGCACCGCCCGCGACATCGGGCCGGCCCGCGACATCGGGTCGGCCCGCGACGCCGGGTCGACCGGGGCCCGCGCCGGTAGAGTGAGAACAGCCCTGTGGTGCGAGTCGTGCCGCGCGCGGCGGGGGTCGCGCGGCGGAGGAAATGTAGCCGCCCATGGACGAGTTCGCGTTCAACCCCACCCACGTCGTCCCGCCGGGCGGTCTGGCCTCCTGGACGGCCCCCGATCCGGCCCGGCCCACCGCCCGGCTCGACGAGCTGCTCCCGCTGCAGCTGCTCGCCCGCCAGGGCGACTGGGCGCAGGTCCTCTGCTCCAACGGCTGGATGACCTGGGTCGACGGCCGGCTGCTGGTCGCCCTGCCGCATCCACCGCCGGCGGCCGGCGGGCCGCCCGCCCGGACCGCCGACCCGCGCCCGGCCCTCGCCGAGGCGGAGGCAGCACTGGCCCGCTACCGGGCCCTGCTGGAGGACCTCGCGGCCGGGACCCTCGACCTGGAGGCCTTCCGGGAGCGCTCGCGCGGCCTGCGGGTGGGCCTGGCGGTCGACGGCGAGGCGCTCTGGGTGTTCGACCCCGTGCACGACCGCTGGTGCTACTGCGACGGGCTGCAGCTCCAGACGTACGCAGCCACCGACCGGCGCCCGCCGGCCTCCGCGCCCACGCCCTCCCCCGCACCGTCGGCGACGCCATCCGCGACGCCGCCCTCCCCCGCACCGTCCGCGACGCCGCCCACGGCCGCACCGTCCGCGACGCCCTCCGAGACGCCGCCCACGGCCGCGGCACCGTCGCCCACTCCCCCGCCCGGACCCGCACCGACGCCGGCCGCCTCGCCCGGGCCCGCGCCGACGCCCGGCCCGTACGCCCCCACCCAGGCCGGTGAGCCGTGACCCCCGACGAACAGCTGTCCGCCCCGAGCCTGCCCGCCGGCCTGGTCGGGAGGAAGGTCGCGGGCTACCGGCTGGAGGGCGAGATCGGGCGCGGCGGCATGGCCGTGGTCTACCGGGCCAAGGACCTGCGGCTCGGCCGGACCGTCGCGGTCAAGCTGCTGGCCCCGGAACTCGCCCGCAACGAGGTGTTCCGGCGGCGCTTCATGCACGAGTCCGAGGCCGCCGCAGCGATCGACCACCCGAACATCATCCCGATCTTCCAGGCGGGTGAGCACGAGGGCATCCTGTTCATCGCGATGCGCTACGTCGACGGCGGGGACCTGCGGGCCCTGATCAACCGCAGCGGCCCCTTCCCGGTGGACCGGGCCACCCGGCTGGCCCTGCAGATCGCCTCCGCGCTGGACGCCGCGCACGACCGCGACCTGGTGCACCGGGACGTCAAACCGGGCAACGTGCTGGTCGCCGCCGGAACGGACAGTGAGCACCCCGAGCACCTGTACCTGGCGGACTTCGGGCTCACCAAGAAGTCCCTCTCGCTCAGCGGGCTGACCAGCGTCGGCCAGATCGTCGGGACCCTGGACTACGCGGCGCCCGAGCAGATCTCCGGCAAGCCGCTGGACGGCCGCTGCGACCAGTACAGCCTCGGCTGCGTGGTGTTCGAGATGCTCGCGGGCACCCCGCCGTTCCGCCGGGAGAGCGACCTCGCGCTGCTCTGGGCACACCTCAACGACCCGCCGCCCGCACTGGACGAGCAGCGGCCCGACCTGCCCGCCCCGGTGGCGGCGGCGGTGGCCCGGTCGCTCGCCAAGACGCCGGGCGAACGGTTCGAGAGCTGTCGGCAGTTCGTCGCCGAGCTGCGCGCGGCGACGGCACCGGCCGGATCCGCCCCGAGCCCGTGGGAAGCGGGCGGTCCGCCCACCCGGGTCGTCCCGGCGGTCGCCCGGGGCGGGCCGCACGCGCCGCCGGAGCCGCCCGCCTGGGCCGCGCCGGTGGTCCGTCCGCCGTCCGCACCGCTGTCGCCGTCGACCTCGGGAGGGAACCGCCCGCCATGGACGCCGTGAGCCAGGTCTTCGCCATGGTCGCCGCCGCGATCCACCTCGTCGCGTGGCCGCTGGAGAGCTTCCTGTACGGGCACCCGCGGGTGCGCTACCTGCTCACCGGCAACACCGCCGACGCCCCCGAGGTCCGGCTGTGGCGCTTCAACGTGGGCTTCTACAACCTGTTCCTGGCCCTCGGCCTGGTCACCGGCCTGGTCCTCCTGCACTCCGGGCACAGCGGCTCGGGCCGGGCGGTGATCCTCTACATCGCCGCGTTCATGGTCGCGGGCGGGATCACCCTGTTCGTCTCGGAACCGAAGCTGTGGCACGGCGCACTCGCTCAGATCGTCCCGGCCTCGGTCATCCTTTTGACCGAGGCTTTTTGACGATCAGTCACAGGTTTTACCACCCTTTTGCGCGGCTACAATCCGCCTGCCCCCGCGACGGTCGCGGCGGCTGGGGGGAGACAACAGTGGCCGGATTCCCGATCACCGACCGGTACGTCGTCGGCCTCGGCTGCCGGGTGAGCGTCGAGCACAAGACCGGCATGACGAAGGTCAACTGGAGCATCTCGCACCTTCCGGAGGGCGGCTCGCCCCGGCCGACCGGCGGGTCCGAGGAGATCGGCGTCATCTGCCCGCGCTGCCGACGGTCGTTCTCGGTCCGGGTGGAGAGCGCCGCCAGGGCGCGGGCCAAGCGACAGGTCCAACGGGTGCTGGGGTGGCTGCTGCTGCTCTCGCTCCTGGCCACCGTCCCCATGCTGATCCACCTGGGCGGCCAGACCGTCGAGGAGGGGGACGACCAGGCCGTCGGCAACATCGGCATGCTCCTCGGCCTGGCCGCCCTGGGCGTGATCGTCGGCCCGTCGCTGGTGCTCAGCGCGGGCATGCACGACGGCGTCAACAAGCTCCGGTTCATTCGGAACACCGGCCGGAAGAGCGTGTGGGTGCAGGGGCACCGGCTTTTCTGAGCGCCCCGGCCGACCCGAGCGCCCCGGCCGGTCCGCCGGCCGGCGGCCCTTCGTCCGTCACCCGACCGACGGCCGCCCCGTCGTCACCTGCCCGACGACCCGTCCTCCGCCGCCTGCCCGGCAGCACCTCCGCCGTCGACCTCGCCCCGGTGCTGCACCCGGGTGGCGAGCAGCGCGCCGAGCCCGCCGGTGACCAGCCCCCAGCCCGCCGCCAGCGGCACCGCCGTCCACAGTGACGGGTGCAGCGTGATGCTGCCGCCACCGATGCCGGCCACCGGATTCGACTCGCCGAGGACGGAGCCGAGCAGGTCGCCGAGGCCGCCCTGGTCGAGGCCCACGCCGAGCACGGAGATCCCGTACTCGGCGTCCATCCGGGTCCACAGGCCCACCAACAGCATCGTGACGGCCGCGGCGAGCGCGAACCGTACCGCGTGCCGCCAGAGCCGGACGGTGCGGGGCGAGCGGCGGGCCGCCAGGAACGCGGCCGCGAACAGCACCACGGCGGCCAGCGGCAACAGCCACCAGCTGCGGGCGTCCTGTTCGGCCAGGGTGCCGAGGTCGACCGTCGCCGTCTGCCCCTTCGGGACGCGCAGCACGTCCGCGAGCGGCTTGGGGACCGGGAGGCCGAGCGCGCCGGAGAGCCTGCCCTGCCAGTCGGCGCCGAGACCGATCCCGAAGGCCATCCAGACCAGGTCGGGCAGCACCAGCAGCACCACCGCCATGGTCTGCCGGGCGTTGCCGTTCACGATCGCGGTCAGCACCCCCGCCACCACACCGAGCGCCAGGTACGCCAACAGCACCATCCAGAGCGCGAACGCGGCCGGGCGGACGGCGAGTTGGTAGCGCACCAGGGCCGGCGGCAGCGGCGCGCGCCGGGACACCGCGAAGGTCGCCGCGAGCACCACCAGCATCCAGGCCAGACCGATGCCGATGGTGCTCAGACCGTCCGCGTGGAAGCCGACCTCCGGGGTGAGCCCGAGCGCGCCGCCGATCGACTCCGCGAGGCCACCGCCGAGCGGGACGACGAAGCTGTGCCGGGCGGCGAGGGTCAGCAACACGAGGGCGAGCACCCAGAGCACGACCGTCCGGGCGATCCGGCCGAGCAGCTCGCCGCCGCCGGCCACCGCGCGAAAGCGCAGCTGCCGCAGGAACACCTCGGCCATCACGACCGCCCCGACCACCGAAACGGACAGCGGCATCGCACTGATCCCGGCGTCCACGGCCGCGAAGTTGCCCGCGCCACCGTCGAGTTGGACGGAACCGCCGACGGCGAGCGCCAGCGCCGCGGCGACCACCGAGGGGAAACCGCCGCCCGGGAGGTCGGCGGCCCCGGCCAGCCAGAGACCGAGCGCGGCCACCGCCGCCATCGCGACCATTCCGGCCAGCACGACGGCGAGCGCGTCCAACCAGCCGCGGACGGCACCGGGCGGGCCCGCGGCCCCGGTCATGGGCTGCTGCATGCCACCTCCTGGTCACTCGACGGGCGTCCCGGCCCCTCCGGCCCGGCCGCCTTCCCAGAGTGACCGACGGTGGCCGCGCACGCTCGGCGACGGCCGGGGCACCTGCTGTTGCGGCGATCGGGGCGCCGGGGGAGAAATGGAAACCAGTGGCAGGAGCTTCCCGTGCCGGACGTGATCGCCGGCCGCCTGCGAAACGGAGCCTCGATGACCTCCCAACCGCCGCCGTCCGGCCCGCCGAGCGAGCCACCGTACGGCCCTCCTTCCGGTCCCCCGTCCGGCCCGCTGGCCGGTCCGCCCTCCGGCGGGGGGACGTCCGGACCGCCGTCCGTGCCCCCGCCGCCCTCGGGCCCCGGGGGTTCCAGGCCTGTCGGCGGAGGTGGCGGGCGGCGCAGGCCGTGGTGGCGCTCCGGGAAGGGGCTGGCCGCGGCGGCCGGGACCCTGGTGGTGGCCGTGGTGGCCACCGTCCTGATCGTCAGCAACCAGGGCAGCCACACCGAGGCCATCCCGGCCGCGAACGAGGTCGCGCTCCAGGCCCCGGCCGACCCCGGGCCCGCCCCGTTCACCCCGTCGGTGGAAACCCAGGGGATGACCGCCCCCGCCCCCGCGACCTCGGCGGCGCAGCAGCCCGGCGGCGCGTCCCCCCACCCGGGCGGCGCAACCTCCAAGGGCGGCTCGCCGGCCACGCTCCACAGCGTCGAGGGCAGCTCCGCCGGGCTGTACGGCGCGCAGATGGGCAAGTCCAGCTGCGACACCGAGCGGCTGATCGGGATGGTCTCGGGCGGGGACACCGGGCGTGCCTGGGCCTCCGCGGCCGGCATCGCCCAGGCCGACATCCCCGCCTACCTGCGGTCGCTGACCTCGGCGTACCTGCGGGTGGACACCCGGGTGACCAACCACAGCTACAAGAGCGGCGCCGTGGCCGAGTACCAGTCCGTGCTGCAGGCGGGCACGGCCGTCCTGGTGGACTCCCACGGAGTACCCCGGGTGCGCTGCGCCTGCGGCAACCCGCTGGGGCCGCCGAAGCTGATGAGCAACGCCAAGTACACCGGCAAGGCCTGGACGGGCTTCCAGCCGAGCTCACTGATCGTGGTGGTGCCGGCGCCGCAGCCAGTGACCGAGATCGTCCTCGTGAACGTCGAGACCGGCGGCTGGTTCGCCCGGCTGACCGGACGGATCGAGGTCGTGGACAAGGGCGTCGAGCCACCGAAGGTGCTGGTGCCGGGCGTCCCGCCGCCGGCGCCGTGGCAGCCGTCCACGCCGTCGGGGTCGGGGAAGACCTCAGGCCCCACGACGTCCGGCCCCACGACGTCCGGCTCGACCACCTCGGGATCCACGACCTCGGGCTCCACGACGTCCGGCTCCACGACCTCGGGATCCACCACCTCGGGATCCACGAGCTCGGGATCGACCACCTCCGGCTCCACGACGTCCGGCCCCACGACGTCCGGCCCCACGACCTCGGGAGCGACCACCTCCTCGGGCGGGCCGTCGTCCTCCTCGGCGACCACCTCCACGGGCACTCCGCCCGCGACGAAGTCGACGTCGAGCGCCGCCACCGCGACCGCCACCACGGGTACGCCGACGAGCGCGGTCGCCACCACGACCACCGGCAAGCCCACCGTCACCAGTACGTCGGTCGCGAGCACCACCATCTCCCCGAAGACGCCGACCGCGACCTGAGCGACCACGGCGCCGTCGGCCTCCCGCCGTGCCCGACCACGGTGACCGCCGCGCCGAGCTGACCCGGCGCCAGGCCGACCCCCGCTGCCACCGCCCGCCTCCCCGGCCGGTGGCAGCGGCGCGTCCGCCGGGATCGGCTCCCTCGGTCTCGCCGGTGCCCCCGGTGCCGCCGGTGCACCGTCGTCGCCGGCCACTCAGAACTCGAACAGCGGTCCGCCCACCGTCGGCGGCACCGGCTCCAGCACGTCGCGCAGCGCCCGAACGCCCCGCCGCCACGCCGGGCCCTCCTCCGTCTCGTCCCAGAGCTCCGCGAGCTCCGACTCCTCGGCCACCACGCGGTCCAGTGCCTCCACCGCGAGACCGCGCAGCTCGACGGCCGGCGGCGGTATCTCCGCCGCGGGGCCGTAGGTGCTCTCCACCGCCGCGCCGCCCGGGCACTGCGCCGCCACCAGGGCGGCGGCGGCCACCGATTCGGCGCCCTCGTCGAACTCCAGGTACTCCCCCGCCCGGGCGGCGCCCAGCAGCGCGGACCGGAGGATCGACTCGCGCTCGGCCGGCTCCGCGTCGTCGAGGGCGTCGGCGAAGTCCGCCGCGGTGTCGTTGTCGAAGTGCCCGATGTCCCAGGTGCCCACGCCGATCCCCTCAAACGCCGTCCGTCCTCGTGTGCGACGCATGCTGGCACAGGCCGCTGACAATCCCTCGGACGGGCGGAAATGCGCTGGTCAGCGGTGCCGCCGTGGGGCAGGATGCCCCTCATGACGACCACACGGGGACTGGACGCCGACGGACACATCGCGCGGGAGGGCTCGCTCGCCCGCGTGCCGGCGCCGTTCGCCCCGGTGGTGGCCGCCGCCCGGGAACGGATCGCCGAGGCGTTCGGCCCCGACCGGCTGCACAGCGCCTACCTCTACGGCAGCGTCCCGCGCGGCACTGCGGTGCCCGGCGTCTCCGACCTCGACCTGCTGCTGGCCCTGCACCACGAGCCCACGGCGGCGGACCGGGCGGACGCCGACGCCCTCCAGGCCGTGCTGGACGCCGAGTTCGCGCAGGTCGACGGCGTCGGCGTGCTGCTCTTCGACACGGGCACGCTGCTCAGCGAACTCGAACGGCACGACCTGGGCTGGTTCGTGGCCTGCCTCTGCACCCCGCTGCTGGGCCCGGACCTCGCCGCCGGGCTCCCCCGCTACCGCCCCACCTCGCTGCTCGCCCGGGAGACCAACGGCGATCTGGCCCTCGCCCTGCCGGGCTGGCGGGAACGCGCGGCCGCCGCCGCCACGGACGCCGACGTCCGCGCCCTCACTCGCACGGTCACCCGCCGGATCGTCCGCACCGGCTTCACGCTGGTCATGCCCCGCTGGGGCGGCTGGACCAGCGACCTCACCGCCTCCGCCGAGGCCTTCGCCGCCCACTACCCCGGGCGCGCCGACCAGATGCGCCTCGCGGCCACCGTCGCCCGCACTCCCACCGCCGCCCGCACTCCCGCCGACGCCCGCACCGCCGACGCGGAACGGGCCGTGCTCGCCGTGCTCATCGACGACCTCGGCCCCTGGCTCGCGGCGGAGTACACCGCCGTCCACGGCGAGAAGGCCCCGCGCCCCTGACCAGCGCCCCTGCCCAGCGCCCGGGGCCCGGGCCCGTCAGTCCACGCAGGGGATCCCGCCCGCCCTCACCGCGGGCCCCTGCATCGGCAGGGCCGCCGACGGGTCGGCGGACGGGGTGCCCGACGCGGCACCCCCCGAAGACGCGGAAGCGGCTGCGGTCGGCGTCCGGGTGGTGGCGAGGGTGAGCAGTACGTGGCCCGGCGCCACGGCACCGGAGGACACCGCCGTGACGCCGTAGCGGGTGGCGAGTTGCTGGGCGTCGGCCTTCGCCCCGGTGCCGTAGGCCACGGTGGTGACCTTCGTCCTGGCCGGGGCGTCGCCGATCCTGCCCGCCGGGTAGCCGAGTTCGGCCAGTGACCTGGACTCGTTGGAGGCCGCACCGGCGCCGGCCGCCGCGTTGACGTCGACCACCGCCTTCGGCGGACCGCCCGACGCGGAGGGGGGCGGGGCGGCGGTGGGCGCGGCGGTGTCGCCCGCGGTGCCCCCGGGGGCGGTGCCCGACGCCGACTCGTGGTTGAACAGCTGCCGGACGATCTTCTTGATCAGGTCCGGGTTGACGGTGTTGACCTCCTGCCCGCCGACGGTCTTGAACCCGGCGATCGGCAGGGTGTTGAACTCCACGTTGCCGCCCGTCAGGTTGGGCGCCTGCCGGGCGAAGTCGAGGATGTTCCACTCGTTGTCGATGACGACGTCCTTCTTCACCACCGCCAACAGCTTCTGCATCTGCCCGAGGTCGTTCAGGATGCCCTGCTGTTTGAGCTTGTACTCGACGGAGGAGATGAAGGCCTGCTGCCGGTGGGTGCGGTCGAGGTCGCCGTTGGTCAGGTGGTGGCGCTGG
This sequence comes from Kitasatospora sp. NPDC059599, assembly GCF_042735125.1. Taxonomy (NCBI): domain Bacteria; kingdom Bacillati; phylum Actinomycetota; class Actinomycetes; order Kitasatosporales; family Streptomycetaceae; genus Kitasatospora; species Kitasatospora sp. NPDC059599. The sequence goes on from NZ_JBHWCL010000107.1 coordinate 29,420, forward strand.
CGGACGAAGGAGAGCGCCTGGGCGGCGTCGAGGGAGCTGATTCCGGCCGGGAGTCTGAGGCCGGTGCCGCCGCCCTCGTGGGTGGCGGTCCGCGCGATGATCGGATCGTCCACCGGGTGGTTGAGGCAGACCTGGATCGGTTCGACCGCCTTGGCGATGTCGTAGAAGCCGATCAGGTTCACCTCCGCGAAGTGGTCGATCGGGACGTCCAGGAGGCTCTGCACGGTCTGGATGGTGGCCGAGCGGCCGGCCTCCCGGCTCTGCCGCTCCAGCTCCGCCTTGGAGAGTCCCTTGCCGGCCAGCTTCGGCTCGGCGGCCTCCTTGGCGATGCCGTACGCCTCCTTGATCTTGTGCATCCTGCCGTCGGCGCCCACGGTCTGCACGTAGTCGTCGCGCGGGACGGACAGCGCGGTGACCTTGCCGCCGTCGGCCGGGATGTGCAGCACGATCAGGGCGTTGGTGTTGTAGCCGCCGATCCCGCTGGATCCGGCGTGCAGTTCGTCCTCGACGAACTGTTTGGGCAGGTCGTTGCCGTCCATGTCCTTGCGGCTGTCGAGGCCGATCAGCAGCAGGTTGACGGACTTGTCGAGGTGCGGCGGGGCGTTCTTCTTGGCCTCGCTCAACGCGGTGGACTTGAACATGCCGTCGTCCAGGCTGCGGTACTCGTACCAGGTGAAGCCGCTGGCACCGAGCACGGCGACGGAGACGGCGCAGGCCAGGGTGCGCCCGGCGACGGTCAGCGGGGCGGCCCCGCGCCGCGGGGCGCGACCGCGCGGAACGCCGCCGCGGCCCGTCCGTCCCGCGGTGCCGCCGGTGCGGTTGCCGTTCCGGCTCCGGTTGCGCTCAGCCACGGCGGCTCGCCCCGGCCGGGACGCCGGGACCGCCGGGTCGTCGACGGCCGAGCACGGCCCGGCGGCGGTCGGCCACTGCCCGGCCGACGGCCACCGCCAACGCCAGGCCCACCGCGGCGGCCATCACCGGGAACGCCTCGACCACCCAGCGCAGCGCACCGGTGCCGAGGTTCCCGCCCCGGTACCGGTCGGGCCGCGCCGCGTACTCCACGCCCGACGCGACGAGCAGCACCACGACCGGAGCCGCCGTCACCACCCGCCACCGGCCCGCCCGGCTGCACACCGCCGCCGCGGCGCCCGTCCCCAGCACCGAGGCCACCGCGAAGAGCGGGCCGACCCCGGGCCCGCCGAGTTCGTCCGCGACACCGCCCAGCACGGGCAGTCCGACCGCCGCACACAGGGCCACCAGGCCGCCGCGCCGCCGCGCCTGCTGCCGTCGGCGCGCCGCCCCCGCCCGCAGCACCCGCGCCGACCGTTCCGCGCCGCCGCGCCCGGCGTCCGCCGCGCCTGCCGGGCCGTCGGCCGTGCGGGAGCGCTGGGCCGGGAAGGCACGGTCCTCGGTGCGCGGTCCCGCGTCCTGGTACGGCGTTCTCGCCCGCTGGCCGGCCATGCGCACTTCCCTCGATCGTTGCGGCTGCGGCGGCGCGATCGCACCGTCGCCGACGCCGGGACGCCTTCGGTCCCGGCGGCGATCCCGTCCTCTACAGCTCTGTAGAAGTCGGTTTGGAGCATACAAACTCGAGTCGACCACGTCACTCGCCGCCGACCGGCAGCAGGCGAACCGTTCGGCGGGCCGTCGTTAGGATGGTCATGATCCCCGCCACGTCGGCACACCATCAGGAACGCATCAGAGGAGCAGAGCGTCACCATGTTTGAGAGTCTGAAGAACCTCGCGGACAAGGCCACCGACCTCGCCCGCGAGCACGGCGACGTGATCGGGCAGGGCCTGGAGAAGGTCGGTGACGCGATCGACGACCGCACGGACGGCAAGTACAGCGGGCAGATCGACACCGGCGTCGCGAAGGCGAAGGACTTCCTGCACAACCTCGACGACGACCGGAAGCCCGCCGAGTAACCTGCCACCGGGCACGACCGACCGTACGGCGATCGAACGGACACACGGGCGAACGGGGAGGGGCCGGCAGCGGTGAGCGAGGAACAGAAGGGGTCGGGCTGGGGGCGCTGGCTGGTGATCGGCGTCGTGGTCGTGGCCGGACTCGGCCTCGTCCGCGGGAACGGCCACGACGGCCCGACCTCCGCCGACCCCTCGCCGTCCGCCGCCGCGTCGTCCCCGGCGTCCGGCACCGCGCCGTCGACCGGAGCCCCGGCCGAGCCGTCGAAGCCCCCGGGCCGGTACGACCCCGCCGACTACGCCGCGCCGGTCCGCCAGTACGCCGCCGAGGCCGGGGTCAACCCGCAGCTGCTGATGGCGATCCTCTACAACGAGTCGTACAAGCCGCACGACCCCGAGCTCGAACGCGCCTGGCAGCGCAGCAAACCGGACGCCTCCTTCGGCATCGCCAACATGCACCGGGCCGCGTTCGACGACACCAAGCCGGGCCGCCCGTTCGCCACCCGCCAGTGGGAGGAGCTCCCGGACGACCGCAACCTGGCCGTCCAGGCGGCCGCCTGGCACCTGCACGACCTCGCGGCTCGACTACCTGCCCACCCTGGCGTGTCGCTGAGCCGGGACGAACTCGTCGCCCTCGGCTACAACGCGGGCGCGGGCAACATGCTGGCCTTCGCCCGGGGCGTCAAGATCGGCTCCCAGGCACAGTCCTACCTGGACCGGCTGCGCGACAACTGGGCGAAGTCCGGCGACGCCGTGAAGTGAGAGCCGTGAAGTGACACCGTGAAATGACACCGGTGAAGGGACGCCGTGAAGTGACGCCGTGCAACGGCGGAGTGAAGTGACGGCGTGAAACAGGACCGTGGCGCGCGGCATGAGCCGGGGAGCCGGGGCCGGCTGCCGTCGGCCCCGGCTCCCCGGGCGTCAGACGCCGAGGCGGGCGGCCCACGCGG
>NZ_JBHWCL010000108.1:0-10459 GCF_042735125.1 Kitasatospora sp. NPDC059599
GACGCCGGCGGGCCAGGGCGGCCCCGGGGGTGGCGCCCGGGCCCGGCGGGGTCGCCGAGGTCAGCGCAGTCCGGCGAAGAGGTCGTTCTCGGGCAGGGCCGCGCCGGTGGTGTCCCGGACCCGGAGGAAGGTCTCCACGCCCCACAGGTCGTTGAACCGCTCCTTGCCCATCCGCAGGAAGAAGATGTTCTCGCCCTGGCTGGCGTGCGCGGCCAGGGCGTCGAACTTCTGGTCGCCGAACGCGGTGGTGTCCACCCAGGTGCTGATCTCCTCGTCGGGGAGGCCGATCTGGGGCATCTCGGCGGCCTCCGCCGGGTCCGGCTCCTCCCAGTCCGCGCCGAACTCGCGCATGACCTCCCCGAACCGCTTCATCATCGTGTGCGGCGCCGTGGTCCAGTACACCTTGGGCGCCGTTTCGGTCAGTTCCAGCGCCGCCATCGTGATGCGGTGCGCCTGGATGTGGTCGGGGTGGCCGTAGAACCCGTTTTCGTCGTAGGTGACGACGACGTCGGGCCGGTACCGGCGCATCAGTTCGGCGAGCCGGGCGGCGCCTTCCTCGACCGGGGTCTGCCAGAAGGAGCCGGGGGCCTCGTTGGTCGCCCAGCCCATCATCCCGGAGTCGGCGTACTCCAGCAGTTCGAGGTGGCTGACCTTCAGGACCTCGCAGCTGGCTTCGAGTTCCTGACGGCGCATCGCGGCGACGGCGGCCGGGTCGTGGCCGGGGTCGCCCGGCTTGACACCTCCCGGTCCGTCGCCGCAGCCGCCGTCGGTACACGTGACGAGGACCGTACGGATGCCCTCCGCCGCGTACCGCGCGAGGACACCTCCTGTTCCGCTGGCCTCGTCGTCGGGGTGGGCGTGCACCGCCATCAGCGTCAACGGCCGGTCAACCATGAAAACCATCCTCCGGTCTGTAAGTGCTCGGTTCGAGTCTGCGGTACGACGGCGAGCAACCGCCCCGCATTATCGGGGTGACCGGTGACAGTCCGGGGGTGACCCAAGTCATTGCTTGGGTCATCCCGAGGAATCTCCAGGATTGACTTGGGTGTCGGGGGATTCGATCATCGCTGCAGGGCCCGGGCGGCAACCGGCCCGGCCTCGCGGCGGATCCCTCCGCACGGCGAGGTCGCGCGGTGCCGACCCATGACGTGCCGAGAGGAAACCACCGTGTCCGTACCGTCCCTTCCATCCCTCCCCCCTGCTCCACCCGCCGTGTCCGTTCCGCCCGGCGGGAGCCGTGGTGCTTCCGCCGCGGCGTCCGGCGTCGGCCGCCGCCGGACGGTGGCGGTGCTCGGCCCCGGGGGCGTCGGCGGCCTGCTGGCCGCGATGCTGTCCCGCGCCGGTCACCGGGTGATCTGCCTGGCGGGCGAGCCGACCGTACACGTCCTCCAACGGGACGGAATCCACGTCCGCAGCGCCCGGTTCGGGGACTTCACCGCCCCGGTCGAGGCGCGCACCGAACTGCGCGAGCCCGTCGACCTCTGCCTGGTGACCGTCAAGCAGATCGCGCTGTCGCAGGCTTGTACCCGGATCGCGCCCGAGGCGGTCGCGGACGGCCTGGTCGTGCCGCTGCTCAACGGCGTCGAGCACGCGGACGGGCTGCGCCGGCGGTTCGGCGCGCAGCGGGTCGTCCCCGGCGTGGTGCGGGTCGAGTCGACCAGGGTCGCCCCCGGGAGGGTCGAGCACGGCAGCCCCTTCGTCGAGATCGACCTGGCCGGGCCGCCGGACCGGCTCGCGGACCTCGCCGGACTGCTGGGGGCCGCCGGTTTCCGGACCGGGGTGATCGAGGACGAGCCGACCGTGCTCTGGGGCAAGCTCGCCTTCCTCGCGCCGTTCGCGCTGCTCACCACCCGGTACGGGCTGCCGATCGGCGCGGTCCGGACCGGGCACCGTGCGGAGCTGTCGGCGCTCGTGGCCGAGGCCGCCGCCGTCGGCCGGGCGTGCGGCGCGGCCGTGGACCCGGCGCGCACCCTGGCGCTGTACGACGCCTTCCCGGCGGAGGCGAAGTCGTCGATGCAGCGGGACGCGGAGGCGGGCCGGCCGCTGGAGCTGGACGCGATCGGTGGCGCGCTGCTGAGGTCCGCCGACCGGCACGGGGTGTCCGTGCCGCTGGCCGCCCGGCTGGTGGCGGAGCTGACGGCGCGGGTCGCGGCGGCTTCCTGAGGGGGAGGGGGCGGGCCTGCCGGCCGCTGGCCGCCCGGTCGGTCGGCCCACCTGCCCGTCCCTCCCGGTCAGTTCGCCGCGTCCGGCGGGAAGGGGACCGGGTAGGCCTCGGCGAAGTCGGCCGAGCGGGAGACCTCGCGCCACCGGGTGTCGTCGGCGAGCAGCCGGCGGTCCATGGCGATGGAGCCCTCGGCGGCGTTGACCCCGAGGGGCAGGTGGTGGGGGATGTCGTTGCGCTTCGCCATCCGGACGAGGATCTCGGCGGCGCGGACCGGGTCGCCGGCGACGCCCGCGCCGTCGGCGTTCTGCCGCAGTCGCCGGTTGACGGCGCCGACCGTCTCGTCGTAGGCCGCCGGGATGTCGTGGACGACCATCGAGGAGCCGGCCCAGTCGGTGCGGAAGCCGCTGGGCTCGACGACCAGCACCTTCACGCCGAACGGCGCGGTCTCGGCCCGCAGGACGCGGCTGAAGCCGTCGATGGCGAACTTCGCCGCCTGGTAGGACGCGATGCCGGGCGATCCGCCGACCCGCCCGCCCATGGAGGAGAACTGGACGACCAGGCCACCCTGCTGTTCGCGCAGCAGCGGGATCGCGGCCTTGGTGACGTGGTAGACGCCCCAGAAGTTGGTCTCGAACTGGGCGCGGAAGTCGGCGTCCTCGGTGGTCTCGATCGGCGAGACGTTGGCGTAGCCGGCGTTGTTCACCAGGACGTCGATCCGGCCGAAGTGCGCGTGGGCCTCGGCGACGGCCGCGCGGGCGGCTTGCGGGTCGGTGACGTCGAGTGCGATCGGGCGGATCCGGTCGCCGAACTCCGCTACGAGGTCGGCGAGTTGTTCGGGGCGGCGGGCGGTCGCGGCCACCCGGTCGCCGGCTTCGAGGGCGGCGCGGACGAGGGTGCGGCCGAAGCCGCGAGAGCTGCCGGTGATGAACCAGGTCTGTTCCATGTCTTTAGTGAAACACCGTTGCGGTAATAGCGCAACACTGTTTCGGTAATACGGCAACGGTGTTGCTCTACGATGGGCGGGTGGATGCACCATCGGAGTTCCAGCGGGCGCGCTCGCCCGAGGCCAAGCGCCGGCGCGAGGCCTCGATCCTGGAGGCGGCCCGGGCGCTCGGCCGGGAACGCGGCATCAGGGACGTCTCGCTGACGGACATCGCGGCCGAGGTCGGCATGCACAAGTCGGCGCTGCTGCGGTACTTCGAGACGCGCGAGGAGATCTACCTGCGGCTGACCGCCGAGGGCTGGCACGAGTGGTCGGACGCGTTGACCGCGCAGCTGCGGGCGAGCGACGATCCGGGCCCGGCTGCCGTGGCACGGGCGTTCGCCGCCACGCTCGCGGCCCGGGGCATGTTCTGCGACCTGCTCGCCCACGCGCCGCTCAACCTCGAACGCAACGTCTCGCTCGACGCGGTCCGCGACTTCAAGCTCGCCACCAGGGCCGCCCGCGAGCCGATCGCCGAGGCCGTCCGCGAGCAGGTGCCCGTGCTGAGCGAGCAGGACGTCGTCGACCTGGTCGCCACCGCCGTCGCGCTGGCCGGCGCGATGTGGCAGATCGCCAATCCGGGCGCGGAGGTCGCCGCCCTCTACCGCAGCGATCCGCGCCTCGCCCACGCCGTCATCGAGGTCGAGCCCCGGCTGGCCCGCATCCTCACCGCGACGCTCCTCGGCCTGGCGGCGCAGGCCGGTGCGGCGCAGGCCGGTTCGACGACGGGCGAGCCGTCGGCCTGAGCCGTCGGTCCGGGCTGCCGGTTCGAGTGGTCGGTCCGAGCCGTCGCTCCGGGCTGCGGGCGTGACCGGGCCGGGGAGGGATCGCGCCTGCTCGGGGGTGGTCCCGCTCGAAGGTCCCGGGTGGTCGGTCGGAGGGGGCGTGGAGCCTCCGTTCACGATCGCTGGAGCGTGCTCGCCAGGGCGTCGGCGATGCGATTGTCTGATTGCGGGCCGGAGATCGCCGGTGCCGGACCGCACCGAGGTCCCGGCTCGGCGCCACCGCGTCACAGCACCACCGCACTTCCCGCAGGCCCGGCCTGCGCTGAACAGCCTTCCAGGACTTTCCAGGACTGCAGATCAAGGGAGAACGCGCGTGAAGATCAGCCGGAAGCTCGTCGTCAGCGCCGTCGCAGGCGGCATCCTCGCCGGGACCGTCGCGCTCGCCGCGCCGGCCAGCGCCGACGTCAAGCAGATCGACTGCGGTGCCGCAGGGGGCCGTGGGGTGACCGTCTTCTCGGGGGGTCCCAACCACTACAACGCCGTGCGGTGCTACGGCTTCACGGGTAGCGGGTCCACCACGGTGAGCGTCTGGTTGACCGGCACGTCCGCCGTCGGCTCGGGCGGGAACACCGGTTACACCAACTACTACAGCAGCGGCGGCCGGGATCTCGGCGCCCGGATGATTCCCGGCGGCATCCAGCCGTACGTGGACATGAACTCGACCACGTACTCGGTCAACATCTGGTCCTGACTTCGCTGCGGCGGGGCGCCGGGCACGGTCCCGGCCCCCGCCGCCATCCCCGAGGACGGTTCGGTATGAGCGCTTCGACCACGACCGGCGGGAGGTGCGGGGCGATCCGGCGGGCGACCGGGCTGCTGGCCCTCGCGGTGTCGGTCTCGCTCTCGGCGATGACGGCCACGGGATGCGGAGCGGCCGGTGCCGGCTCCGTGGCGGCACCGGCCGTCGGCCCGGTCCCGGCCGTCACGACCGTGGACCAGATCGCCCGCCCCATCGACCGGTACCTGGTGACCCCGCAGCAGGTCGCCACCCTGCAGTCCGCCGCGAACACCCTGAACGAGAAGTGCATGCGGGAATTCGGACTGCCGCCGGTGGCCACCGACCTCGTCGGGTTCGACGAGGAGAGCCTCAGGTTCGAACGCACCCACGCGGAGCTCTACGGCTTCTTCGACCCCGGGAGGGCGGCCGTGAGCGGATACGACCGGATCCCCCAGGCGTACACGGCGGCGGCGTCCGTGCCCGCAGTCGCGCAGCCGTCGCCGGCGACGTTGACGGTGGAACACGGGGCGGACACGACGGGGAAGGCGGTTTCCGTCTTCGCGGGCAGGCCGGTCCCGGCCGGCGGCTGCAAGGGCGAGAGCATGCGGGGCATCGGCGGTGCGCTGCCGCTCCCGGACCCGAAGGCCCTCCCGGACCACGGCCCGCAGGTCCCGACCGGCGATCCGCGGATCCGTGCCGGCTACGCCGCGTGGAGCGCGTGCATGACGTCCAAGGGCTATGCCTATGCCACTCCGCAGGACGGTCTGACAGCCACCCGCCTGCTTCCCACGACGCGCGAGCAGGACGGCGTCGTCTCCGTCCGGCACTCGGCCGAGGAGCTGAAGCAGGCCACGGACGACGTCGCGTGCAAGTTGTCGACCAATCTGGTCGGCATCTCGTTGGCCGTGCAGTCCGCCTACGACACGCAGTACATCGAGGGCCACGGCCCGGCGTTGGACGACTACCGGCGCACGGTGGAGGACCGGGTCCGGGCGGCGGAGCGGATCCTCCAGGGGCAGGGCGGGGCCTGACCCCGGAACCCCACCCGTCGGGCCGCGTGGCCGCCGCGGCCGTCCGGGGCGAATCGTTCAGCCGGCGCCGACCAGCCCGGCGACCAGGGAGCGGAGTCCGTCCTCGTAGGTGTCCGCGGCGGTCAGCGGTTCCCAGCGGCCCGCGGCCTCGGCCAGGCGGGGCAGCTCGGCCGGGTCGAGTCCGGCGAAGACCTGCTCGCGGTAGGTCGGGCGGTCGTCCCCGGTGCGGCGGCGGGTGGCCGTCGCCCGGACGACGATCTCGCCCGCGGTGTAGTACCAGATCGCGCGGTAGCCCCGCACGGCCCGTTCGAGCGGCAGTCCGCACCGGACCAGGCCGTCGACGATCTGCTCGACGAACCACAGGGCGTGGGTGGACATCAGGTCGTCGGCGGTCAGCACCTCGACGATCCACGGGCAGGCGGCGAGCGCCGCGTGGATCGCGGCCGCCGCGGCGACCACCCGCTCGCGGGGTTCGTCCGGCAGGTCGGCGGGCCGCAGGGTCCGGGCGGCGTGGTCGTCCAGCAGCAGGACGAGCAGCTCCTCCTTGTTGCGGACGTGGTGGTAGAGGGCCATCGGCGTGCTGCCGACCTCGGTGGCGAGGCGACGCATGGTCAGTTTCCCGACGCCCTCCTCGGTCACGATCCGGCGGGCCGTGGCGACGACCTCCTCCCGGGAGATCCGGGGAGGCCGGCCGGTGGCCTTGCGCGGTGCGGAGGGCTGCTGCATGCCCCCATCATCCCCCGGCCCTCGACAGCGGCGGTCGCCCGGGGGTAGTTTCCTTACATGTACAAAAACTCACGGGGGCGCCCCGGCGCGGTGCTGGCGGCGGTGACCGTCGCACAGTTCGTCTTCGCCCTGGACATGTCGGTGGTCAACGTCGCCCTGCCCGCGATCCGCACCGCGCTCGGATTCGCACCGCTCGACCTGTCCTGGGTCGTGCACGTCTACGCGCTCACCTTCGGCGGGCTGCTGCTGCTCGGCGGCCGCGCCTGCGACCTGTACGGCCGGCGGCGGCTCCTCGTCGCGGGCCTCGCCGTCTTCGCGCTCTGCTCCCTGGCGGGCGGCGCGGCCCAGGAACCCTGGCAACTCGTCACCGCCCGCGCCGGACAGGGCCTGGGCGCCGCGGCGGCCGCGCCGGCCGCGCTCGCGATGCTCACCACCACCTTCACCGAAGGCCCCCGGCGGGTCCGCGCGCTCGGCGTCTGGAGCGCCGCCAACGCGGCGGGCGGCGCACTGGGCGTCCTCGCGGGCGGACTGCTCACCGAGTACGCGGGCTGGCGCTGGGTCATGCTGATCAACCTGCCCTTCGTGGCGGGCGCCCTCGCGCTGCTCCCCGCCGCCGGTCCCGCCGACCGGCGACCCGCCCGGCGGGACCGGCCGGACGTGCTCGGCGCCGTCCTCGCGACCGGGGGAGTGGGACTGCTGGTGTTCGGCGTCGTCCGCACCGAGGCCCGGGGCTGGACCTCGCCCGCCACCCTCGGGACGCTGGCCGCCGCCGTCGCACTGCTCGCCGCCTTCGTCGTCACCGAAACCCGCGTTCCCGCACCGCTGTTACGCCTCGGCCTGCTGCGCAGCCGCTGGGTCGCCGGGGCCAACCTGCTGGTGTTCCTGGCCGCCGCCGGGCAGTTCACCGCCTTCTACTTCGTCTCCCTCCACCTGCAACTGGTGCTCGGCCTGGGCGCCGCCGCCACCGGCGGCGCGTTCCTGCCCTTCTCGGCGGGGCTGGTCGCGGGCACCGTCGTCGCGACCCGGATCACCGCGACCCGCACGCCCCGCGCCGCGCTCGTCCCCGGAGCCCTGCTGGCCGCCACGGGCCTGGCCTGGTTCGCCCGGATCAGTCCCGACGGCGGTTTCCTCACCGACGTCCTCGGCCCGTCCCTGGTCACCAGCATCGGCACCGGACTGGTCCTCGCGCCGGTCGCGGCCGCCGCCACCACCGGGATCGCCCCGCACGAGGCCGGCCTGGCCTCCGGTCTGCTCAACAGCTCGCGCCAGCTCGGCGGCTGCGTGGGACTGGCCGCCCTGGCGACCGTCGCCGCCCACCGCACCGGCGCCGCCACCGACCCCGGCGCGCTCGACGACGGGTACGCCCTCGGGCTCGCGGCCACCGCCGCCCTCTTCGTCCTGGCGGCGGTCGTCGCGGTCCTCGTCCTGCCCCGCCACCGTCCCGCGCCCGGCCCCGCGCTCGGCCCCGCGCCCGGCCCCGCCACCGGGCCCACCACCGCCACCGCCGCCCCGGCGGAGAACCACCTGGAAGGAACGCCCTCATGACCACGACCCCGGTCCTCCCGGTCGACCTGTTCGCCGCGGCCCTGCACATCCACCCCGACGGCGCCGTCCGGGCCACCGAGCGCCGGATGACCGGCGGCGACGCCGGCGCCTGGCAGATCGCCACCTTCCACGTGGAGACCGACGCCGACGTCCACGCCGACCACTGGGAGATGCACCCCGCGGCCGAGGAGGCGGTGTGCTGCCTGACCGGTGGCGTCCGCGTCCACTTCCGCCCCACCAGGCCCGGCGCGGCCGGGGAGACGGTCCGACTCGCGGCCGGCACCGCGGTGGTCGTCCCCCGCGGCCGCTGGCACCGGCTGGAGCTCGACGCCCCCAGCGACCTGATGTCGATCACCCTGCGCACCGGCACCCGACTCGAACGGCGCAGCGACGCCGACTGACCGGAAGCCGCCGGTCGCCCCGGCCGTCGCACGGCCCGGTGGTACCGCGGTACTACGGCCGGGCGGATGTTCGGCCCCCGGTACCACGGTTCCGGCCGCCCCCGCCCCTAGCGTGGAAGGTGAGGGCGGCCGGGACGGACCGGCCCCGGAGCACAGGGATGACCGATGATCGAGGCGCACCAGCTGACGAAGCGGTACGGCGAGAAGACCGCCGTGGACCGGCTGGACTTCATGGTCCGGCCGGGTACGGTGACCGGCTTCCTCGGGCCCAACGGCGCGGGCAAGTCCACCACCATGCGGATGATCGTCGGACTCGACGCCCCCAGCAGCGGCACGGTCCGGGTCAACGGCCGCCGCTACGCCGAGCACACGGCGCCGCTGCAGGAGGTCGGGGCGCTGCTGGAGGCCAAGTCGATCCACCCCGGGCGCTCCGCCTTCAACCACCTGATGGCCCAGGCCCACACCCACGGCATCCCGCGCCGCCGGGTCGACGAGGTCATCGAGCTGACCGGGCTGCAGTCGGTGGCCCGAAAGCGCGCCGGGGCGTTCTCGCTCGGCATGGGCCAGCGGCTCGGCATCGCCTCGGCCCTGCTGGGCGACCCGGCCACCGTGATGCTGGACGAGCCCGTCAACGGCCTCGACCCCGAGGGCGTCCTGTGGATCCGCAACCTGCTGACCGCGCTCGCCGCCGAGGGCCGGACCGTCTTCGTGTCCTCCCACCTGATGAGCGAGATGGCCCTGGTCGCCGACCACCTGATCATCGTCGGACGGGGCCGGCTGCTGGCCGACACCACCGTCCAGGACCTGGTCCGCGAGGCCGGCGGCGACGCGGTCAAGGTCGCCAGCGCCGACCCGGCCGCGCTGCGCTCCGCGCTCGCCGGACCGGGCGTGGAGATCACTGGCCGGGCCGGCTCGGAGGAGCTCCTGGTCACCGGCCGCACCGCCCGGGAGATCGGCCTCGCCGCCGCCGACCAGGGCATCGCCCTCTTCGAGCTCACCCCCCGGACGGTGTCCCTGGAGGAGGCGTTCATGGAACTGACCCGTGACGCCGTCGAGTACCACGGCACCACCACCGCCAACGCCGCCGCGGCCACCGCCGGCACCGAGAACCCGAGGAGCGCGGCATGAGCACCGTCGCACCGAGCCCGACCCCGTCCGCGCCCGCCGACCTCCGGCCCGCCCGCCCGCCGTACAAGGTGACCGCGCTGCGGGTGCTGCGCTCCGAATGGGCCAAGCTGTGGTCGCTGCGCTCCACCTGGATCACCCTGGGCCTGGCCCTGCTCTTCCTGTTCGCCTTCGGCCTGATCGCCGCGTCCCAGTTCAAGTCGCGGCTCAGCGAGGGCCGCCATATGGACCGCGACTTCGCCACCGCGAGCGCGCTGAGCCTGTCCCTGTTCGGCACCAACTTCGCCCAGCTGGCGCTCGGCGTCCTCGGGGTGCTGGTCGCGGCCGGCGAGTACTCGACCGGCATGATCCGCTCCACGCTGGCCGCCGTGCCGCGCCGCCTGCCGGTGCTGTGGTCCAAGGCCCTCGTGTTCGGGGCGATCGCACTGGTGCTCGGCACCGTCGGGGCGTTCGCCACCTTCCTCGTCGACAGCCGGATCCTCTCGGACACCCGCGCCGCGATGACCCTCTCCGACGCCGGGGTCGTGCGCGGCCTGCTCGGGGCCGGGCTCTACCTCGCCCTGGTCGGCGTGATCGGCGTCGCCCTCGGCGCGCTGCTGCGCTCGGTCGCCGGCGGCATCGCCGTCCTGGTGGCCACCCTGATGCTGATCCCCGGCCTGACCGCGCTGCTGCCCAGCTCCTGGCAGGACCACATCACCCCCTACCTGCCGAGCCACGCGGGCCAGGCGATGTTCGCCCTCCAGCACGACGCGACCACGCTGTCGCCGACGGCCGGACTGGTCGTCTTCCTCGGCTGGACGGTGCTCGCCCTGGCGGGAGCCGCCCTGCGCCTGCTGCGCACCGACGCCTAGGTCCTGGTCGGGCGGGACACCTGACACACTCGGAGTGGGGGGGCGGGGCGCAACCGCGCCCCCCCCCCCCCGAGGGTAACGCCACCAACCCTGGGCCTGGAGCGCCCCCCCCCCGAAGGGGGGGGGGACCC
>NZ_JBHWCL010000108.1:10469-32219 GCF_042735125.1 Kitasatospora sp. NPDC059599
CTCTTTCGCCTTTGTGTGGTGTTTGTTTTGATGTTTTTTTATCCCGCCCTCCCCCCCCGCGCGGGGGGCGGGGCCTCCCCCCCCGCCCCCCCCCCACTCCACGTTCGTGAAGCGCACAGACCGATGAGCGTGAAGCGCACACACCGATGAGGGAGGTGCCACCGGTGAGCGAGTACGCCACCTCCACGGGCCCGTCCACCGGGGCCGAGGTCCTGTCCGGTCCGCTGTTCGCCCGTCTGGCCCGGATCGGCCAGCGGGTGCGGCAGGCGGACCGTGACCACCCCTGGGTGCTGGACGCCGCCGTGGTCGCGGCCGTCGTCCTGCTGTTCTGCCTGCCCGACCTCCTCCACGGGCACGGCGACGACGGGCCGCGCGAGCACCGGATCGTCCTGACCCGGCTGCCGCTGCCCGGGACGCTGGCGCTGCAGGCGGGCCTGGTCGTCCCGCTGCTGTGGCGCCGCCGCCGGCCCGCGGCGGCGTTCGTCGCGATCATGGCGGTGTTCGTCCTGCAGTGGTCGATGAACGTCGGCCTGCGCGCCGACGTCGCCCTGCTGGTGGCGCTCTACAGCCTGGCCCTGCACGGCAGGCTGCGGCACCTGGCCTGGTCGTGCGCGGCCATGGTCGGCGCCGTCGCGGTGGTCGCCGCGGCCGTGTCGGACGGCGGCCTGCCCGTCGGCGACGCGCTGTTCTTCCTGTTCAGCGCCGCGACGGCGGCCGTGGCGCTCGGCATCGCGGTCCGCATCCGCCGCGCCCAGCTCGCCGGACTGCGCGAACGCGCGGCCCGCCTGGAGATCGAGCGCGACCAGCGCAGCCGGCTCGCCACGGCCACCGAGCGCACCCGGGTGGCCCGCGAGATGCACGACATCATCGGCCACAACCTGTCCGTCATCGTCACCCTCGCCGACGGCGGGGCGTACGCGGCCCAGGCCGCCCCCGAACGCGGCCGGGAAGCCCTGCTGCTGATCGGCGACACCAGCCGCCAGGCCCTCGGCGAACTGCGCCGCATGCTCGGCGTGCTGCGCGACCAGGGCGACGAGACCGCCGAGTTCACGCCGCAGCCGGGCATCGCCGACCTCGACGGGCTGTGCGCCCGCATCCGCGCCGCCGGACCGCAGGTGGTGTACACGGCCGGCGGCGACCTCGACCGCCTCGACCGCGGCATGCAGCTGATGGCCTACCGCATCGTCCAGGAATCGCTCACCAACACCCTCAAGCACGCCGGCCCCGACACCCGGGCCCACGTCACCCTGACCGCCGGCGCCGACCGGCTGCGGGTCCGCGTCCAGGACAACGGCCCGCCCCCCGGCACCGGCACACCCGCGCACCCGGGCGGCGAGGGCCACGGCCTCGCCGGCATCCGCGAACGCGCGGCCCTGTACGGCGGCTCGGTCACGGCGGGCCCCGGTCCCGGTGCAGGATGGACCGTGGAGGCCGTGCTCGACCTCACCCCCGACCCGACAGGCGGCCCGACGTGACCACCGTCCTCATCGTGGACGACCAGCCGCTCCAGCGCTACGGCTTCCGGATGCTGCTGGAGAGCCAGCCCGACACCGAGGTCGTCGGCGAGGCCGCCCACGGCACCGAGGCCGTCCGGCTCACCGCCGACCTGCGGCCCGACGTCGTCCTGATGGACATCCGGATGCCCGGGATGGACGGCATCGAGGCGACCCGCCGGATCGTCGCCGGCGGCGGCCGCTCCCGCATCCTCGTGCTGACCACCTTCGACCTCGACGAGTACGCCCACGCCGCGCTGCGCGCCGGCGCCAGCGGCTTCCTGCTGAAGGACGCCCGCCCCGAGGAACTGCTCTCCGGGATCCGCTCCGTCGCCGAGGGCGACGCCGTCGTCGCCCCGGCCATCACCCGGCGCCTCCTCGACGCCTACGCCCACCGGCTCCCGGTCCGCCCGGCGGGCGTGGCGCCCGCCGCCGACCCCCGGCTCGAAGCGCTCACCGACCGCGAACGGGAGATCCTGGTCGCCATCGCCCAGGGCTGGACCAACGGCGAGATCGCCCAGCGCCTGGTGCTGGCGGAGTCGACCGTCAAGACGCACGTCAGCCGGGTGCTGGGCAAGATCGGCGCCCGGGACCGCGTCCAGGCGGTGATCTTCGCCTACGACCGCGGACTGACCCGCCCGCAGCCCCCGGTCTGAGCGCTCACCGACCGCCGGGCTCCGGCGCGGCCGCCGGTGGCGCGGCCACGGGTGGCGCGGCGCGTTGGAGCGGGCGCAGCACCACGGCGCCGACCGCGAGCCACCAGAGGGCGAGGAGCCAGCCGCCGAGGACGTCCAGCGGCCAGTGCACCCCGAGGTACACGCGGCTGAGGCCGATCGCGACGGTGAACAGGACCGCGCCCGCGGTCGCCTCCCGGGCCGCCGCCGGGTGGGCCCGGGCCACGGCCAGCGCGAGCAGTCCGGCGCTGACCGCGGAGGTGAAGGAGTGCCCGGAGGGAAAGGAGAACCCGGACGCGTCCGTCGCCCAGTCCGTCTGTGGCGGCCGGGGCCGGGCGCAGGCGTGCATCACGCCCAGCCGCACCAGCTGGCCCGCGATCAGCCACAGCACCGGGGCGGTCAGCTGCAGGGCGGCGCGGCGCCGGCCCCGTGGCACGGCGGCGGCCCTGAAGGTGACGGCCCCGGCGATGAGCACGAGGAGGTAGGGCACCGGGCCCGAGCCGAGCCGGGTGAGCGCGACGGCCGCGCTCCGGGCGGGATACGGCCGGTGGGCGACGCTCCAGTCGACGGCGGCCCGCTCGAAGGGGAACGGCGCCCAGCCACGGGTGGCGAGCAGCACGGTCAGCGCCGTGAACAGCGACGCCGCGAGGGCCGCGACGAGCGGCCACGGGCCGCCGGGCGGGCGGGCGTTCCCGGCGGAGCGGTCCATCGGCACGGCGCCTTTCGTCGGGGGACGGGGGCGGCCGGGCCTCCGGCCGGGGCAGCCGACCGGAGGGACGGGCCCGGACCCATGCTTGCCGCACGCACCGCCGGGCGCGGCGCAGCCACGCCATGACCGTTCGGTGTCGTGGCCGCCGCGAGCACCGGGTGGCCGTTCGGCGGACCGGCCGTTCGGTGCAGCGACCGTTCAGCGCAGCAGTGCGATCCCCAGGTGCCGGAGGGCCGACCGCGCCGCGTGCACCCCGCACAGGCCGTGGACGCCGGCGCCGGGCGGGGTGGCGGCGGAGCAGAGGTAGACGCCGGGGATGCCGGTGGCGTACGGGTCGAGGGCGGGGCGCGGACGCAGGACGGTCTGCAGGGGGGTGTTGGCGCCGGTGCCGATGTCGCCGCCGACGAGGTTGGGGTTGTGGCGCGGCAGCCGGTGGGTGGGGACGGTGGTCGTGGCCAGGACCCGGTCCCGGAAACCGGGGGCGAAGCGTTCGAGCTGGGTGAGCACGGCCCCGGAGGCGTCCCCGGCGTAGCCGTGCGGCACGTGGGCGTAGGCGTACACGGGGTGGACGTCGCCGTGTGAGCGGCCCGGGTCGGCGAGGTACTGCTGGGCCACCAGCACGAAGGGGCGTGCGGGCATCCGGCCGCGGGCGGTCTCCCGTTCGGCGTGGGCGACCTCCTCCAGGGTGCCGCCGAGGTGGACGGTCCCGGCCCGGCGGCAGTCCGGGTGCTGCCACGGGACGCCGTCCGCCACCGCGAAGTCCATCCGGAAGGCGGCCGGCCCGTAGCGCCAGCGCCGGTACGCGCGCCGTACCCGCGGGGGCAGTCGGTCACCGCAGAGGTCGGCCGCCGCGCCGGGGGCGACGTCCAGCAGGACGAGTGCGCCCGGTGGCAGGCCGGCCAGCGAGCGCACCGGGTGCCCGGTCTCGACGCGCCCGCCGAGTTCGGCGAGCCGCGCCGCGAGGGCCGCGGTGATCCGGCCGGAGCCGCCGCGGGCGACCGGCCAGCCGCGGTGGTGCGCGGCGGCGAGCAGCAGCAGGCCGACGGCGGAGGTCAGCGGCCGGTGGAGCGGCTGGAAGGCGTGCGCGGCGGCCCCGGCGAACAGGGCCCTGGCCCGTTCGGTGCGCCAGCGCCGGGCGAGCCGGGTGGCGGGCCGGACGGCCAGGCGGCCGAAGTCGGCGAGCAGCAGTGGGTGCCGCGGCGCCCGCAGGAGCGGGCGCAGCACGTCCCCGGCCAGGTCGTCGAAGCGGCCGCTCGGCCGGGCGAACACCCGCAGCCAGGCGTCGGCGTCGGGCCCCAGGGCGCGTGCGCTGTCGCGGAGCGGGCGCCCGGCGGCGGCCCCGTCCCCGCCGTCCAGCGGGTGGGCCAGGTCGACGTCGGGCCAGAGCCATTCCAGGCCGTGCCGGGCGAGGTCGGGGGAGCGCAGCAGGGGGGAGGCCACGCCGAAGGGGTGCACCGCCGAGCAGTGGTCGTGCAGCAGGCCGGGCAGGGTGGTCTCGCCGCTGCGGGCGCCGCCGCCGATCTCCTCGGCGGCTTCCAGCACGGTGACCGCCAGCCCGTGCTCGGCGAGCGTGACGGCGGCGGCCAAGCCGTTGGGCCCGGAGCCGACGACGACGGCATCGGTCATGTGCTGCCTCCCAGGGGTGTCGGAGCAGGGGGATCCGGGCCGGGGCGGTCCGCGCGGGAGCAGCCGCGCCCGGGCGGCCCGGATCGTTCCGGACCGGGCGGGACCGGGCTCGCCGCGGGGCTCAACGCGGTGCGTCCCTGGCGGGCCGCCGGACGGCGAGCAGCGCGGTGTCGTCCGTCAGCCGGCCGCCGGTGTGCCGGACGACGGCGTCGGCGACGTCGTCCACCAGCCGTTGCGGGTCGGCCGCCGCGGGCGTGCCGGCCAGCCGGTCCAGGTGCGTGCGCAGGGCGAAGAAGGCGCCCTGCCGGTCGCGGGCCTCGGTCACCCCGTCGGAGACGATCAGCACGGTCTCGTCCGGGCCGAGGCGCACCCGCCGGACGGGCGGGAGGCCACCCGCCAGGTGGGCGAGGCCGATCGGTGCGCCGTTGCCGGGCGGCAGCTGCCGCACTCCGGCCGGGCCCACGACGTGGGGGCTGTCGTGGCCGAAGTTGATCACCTCGACCTCGTCCGGCGCGTCCTCGGGGAAGGCGATGACGACGGCGGTGGTGAACCGTTCGTCCTGCGCGCCCAGCCGGACGGACAGCACGTTCTGCCGGTGCAGCCGCTCCTCCAGCCAGGACGCGACGGTGGCCAGGTCCTCCTCGTGGTACGCCGCCTCCCGGAAGCAGCCGACCAGGGCCGCCGCGGTGGAGACGGCCGGCAGCCCCTTCCCCTGGACGTCGCCGAGGACGACCCGCGCGCCGTACGGGGTGGCCAGGACGTCGTAGAAGTCGCCGCCGACCCGGGCCTCGACGTCCGCCGACAGGTAGCGTGCCGCGGAGTCGACGCCGCCCCAGCCCGGCGGCACCGGGCGCAGCACCACCTGCCGGGTGGTCTCGGCGGTGCCCTGCAGGTGGCGGACGTAGACGGCGGCCCGGGCACGGTAGATGCTGAGCGGCACCGCGAGGGCGGCCCCGGCGATCACCAGGAGGAAGTCCTCGATCCCCTGGGACTTGCCCCAGATGGTGTCCACCGCGGGGCAGGCGGCGATCGCCAGCGCGGCGAACACCGAGGAGATCAGCGGACCGCAGAGGCCGGCGGCGATCACCGGCACCAGGACCAGCCAGCTGACGGACGCGAAGGCGGGCGGCGTCGCGGCGTCCACACCGACCACCGCGGCGAGCAGCGCCGCGGGCACCAGCCAGGAGCGGTGGCCGTACCGGACCAGCAGTGGCAGGTGCGACCGCTGCGTCTCCAGGGAAACCACCCGCAACCGTTCCTCCTCGGCCCGACGTTCCCCGGGGCCTCGCGCGGGCCGTGGCGGTGATGGACGCCGGCCCTGGTCTCCACCCCCGCGCCGGGCGCGAAGCCGTGGGGCGGAGCCGTCGCGCCCCACGTTAGGGGACCGGTCCGGCACCGGAGGAGCCGTACCGGCGCCGCGCCCCCGTCGTCGCACGATCGGACCAGTCGCCTCCGCTCCCGGGCCGTCACCTGCGCGGATCCGCGGCCGACCGCTCCCCGCCCGGGGGTCAGGGCGGCAACTGTGCTGAAGTGCGGGGGATTTGGTGTCGTCGACGGGGTGTCCTGGCGATCCGGACCGCTGCGTCAACTCCACTGCAGGAAAGTGATTCTGACGAACCGTCGGATCATGTCCCGGCCGATCCGGAGCGGCTCGCCCGCGACGTCGTCGCCACCATCGCCACCCTCGCCGAGCTCGGCGACCCGGCCGAGGGCTCCGCGCTGCTGCGCGGCCGCCTCGCCGTCCTGTCGTTGTGCCGGGACCGGTGCCGACGGTCGACGAAGGACACGTTGTGTCCTATGGTGAACATCGTGTCCTCGCGAGGCGCGCCGTCGGGCGCCTGGCGGGGCCGGCACCCCCGGGAAGTGAAGGAGAACCACGGCATGGCCGACACGTTCGAGGCGGGCAAGTCCGAACTGGTGGAACTCGCCCACCGCCGGATGCGGTCCGCGATCCCCGACAGCGGCTGGACGGTGCGTCAGAAGCTCGCCCTGACCTGCCGCATCCTGTTCGACGCCGGACACGACTCCGGTCTGGCCGGGCAGATCACCGCCCGCGCCGAACGCCCCGGCACCTACTACACCCAGCGTCTGGGACTCGGCTTCGACGAGATCACCGAATCCAACCTGCTGCTGGTGGACGAGAACCTCGACGTCCTGGAGGGCGACGGGATGGCCAACCCGGCCAACCGCTTCCACAGCTGGGTCTACCGGGCCCGACCGGACGTCAACTGCATCATCCACACCCACCCGCTGCACATCTCCGCGCTGTCGATGCTGGAGACCCCGCTGGTCGTCTCGCACATGGACACCTGCCCGCTGTACGACGACTGCGCGTTCCTGGAGAACTGGCCCGGCATCCCGGTCGGCAACGAGGAGGGCGAGACCATCGCCGCCGCCCTCGGCGACAAGCGCGCGCTCCTGCTGGCGCACCACGGCCAGCTGGTCGCCACCGGGACGGTCGAGGAGGCCTGCACCCTGGCCCTGCTCTTCGAACGGGCCGCCCGGCTCCAGCTGTTGGCGAGCGCCGCCGGGAAGATCCGGGAGATCCCCGGACTGCTCGCGCAGGAGGCGCACGACTGGATCTCCACCCCCAAGCGCGGCCAGGCGAACTTCGCCTACTACGCCCGCCGGGCCCTGCGGGCGGGGCACGGCGACGCCGTGGACCGCGCGCCCGGCCTCCAGGGCCCGACCACCCCCGCCCCTGCCCGGAAGGACTCCTGAGATGCCCGCGACCGCCCTCGAAGGGATCATCGCCTACCCGGTGACCCCGTTCTCCCGCACCGACGGCAGCCCCGACCTCGGGCGGCTCGCCGAGCTGATCGACCGGTTGATCGCCTCCGGGTGCCACGCGATCGCCCCGCTCGGGTCCACCGGGGAGAGCGCCTACCTCGACGACCGGGAGTGGTTCGACGTCACCGAGGCCGCGGTCTCCGCCGTGGCCGGCCGGGTGCCCGCCGTCGTCGGCATCGCCGACCTCACCACCCGCAGCGCCGTCCGCCGGGCCCGGTACGCCGAACACGTCGGCGCGGACGTGGTGATGGTGCTGCCGCTGTCCTACTGGAAGCTGGACGAGCGGGAGATCACCCGGCACTACGAGGAGGTCGCCGGCGCGATCGGCATCCCGCTGATGGTCTACAACAACCCGGCCACCGCCGGGGTGGACCTCCCGCCGGAGCTGCTGCACCGACTGGTCGATCGGGTCGAGAACATCACCATGGTCAAGGAGAGCAGCGGCAACATCCAGCGGATGCACCGGCTCGCCCAACTCTCCGACGGCGCACTGCCGTTCTACAACGGCTCCAACCCGCTGGCGCTGGAGGCCTTCGCGGCGGGCGCGGCCGGCTGGTGCACGGCGGCGCCCTGCGTGGTCCCGGAGCTCACCCTGGAGCTGTACCGGGCGGTGCGTTCCGGCGACCTGGACGCGGCCCGCCAGGTGTTCTACCGGCAGCTGCCGGTGCTGCAGTTCCTGCTCGGCGGCGGCCTGCCGACCACCGTCAAGGCGGGCCTGGCCCTGCGCGGCCTGGACGTCGGGGAGCCCCGGCACCCGCTGCTGCCGCTGGACGAGGAGCGGACGAAGCAACTGGCCGGACTGCTCGCCGAGGCGGGCGCGGACCGCTGAGCGCGTGCCCCCCGTGACCCGGTGGGCCCGCGACGCTATGGGCCCTGCGGTCCCGTCGTGCGTCAGGGCAGGGTGGGGACCCGTTCCGAGGGGCCGGCCGGGTCGTCGTGGATGACCACGAGGATCTCGGCCGGCTCCGCGCCGGTGCTCCGGCAGCGGTGCGGCAGCGCCGAGTTGAAGTACACGCTGTCCCCGGGGCCGAGCCGCACCGTCCGCTCGGGGAACTCCAGCTCCGCCGTGCCCGCATGGACGAACAGGAACTCCTCGCCCGCGTGGGACTTGTAGGCCGATCCGGTCGCGTCGGTCGGCGGGTACATCACGAACGGCACCATCCGCTTGCCGCTGAGGCCGGTCGCGATGCCCTCGTAGTGCGGGGTGCCGGGGCCGGCCCCGTCGGCGATCGGGGTGCGTTCGCCGGCCCGGACGACGGTGACGAGTTCGGGCTCCACCTCGTCCGAGAACAGCCGGCCGACATCGACGTTGAGGGCGTGGGCGAGCTTGAGCGCGGTCGAGATCGACGGGTCGCTGAGGCCGCGCTCGACCTTGGAGAGGTAGCTCTTGGTGACGCCCACCTGTTCGGCGAGCGCCTCCAGGCTGAGCCGGTTCTGCTTCCGCAGCACCCGCAGTCTGCCGCTCATGCGTCACCCCTCACCCGCGGAATCGTCCGGTCCAGTATCCCACCGCTGATCCGCGGGCCGTCGGCGCGGTCGGTCCGGTGCCGGGTCCGCCGCACCGTCCGGTACCTGCGGCGACTCGGGCCCCTCAGTCGGCGGCGGCCGCGGTGTACACCGTGGCCACGGCGGTCATCGCCAGCCAGCCGAGGGCGGGAACGCCCACGGCGATGACGAAGGGCACGGGGCCGGACAGCAGGGCGGAGGCGCCGAAGAACGCGAACACGGCGGTCCAGATCGAAGCCGTGGCCGAGGCGACGGCGGAGGCCGCCACGGCGTTCCGGCGCGGCCGGGCCAGGCCGCAGGCGGTCAGGGCGGATCCCAGGCCGGCCGGCAGGGCCACCCCGAGGAAGGCCAGCCAGGGCCGGCTCCGGTTCTCGGCGCTGTGCCCGTGGTAGGAGACCTCGGCCACCCGGCCCCGCCAGAGCGCCAGTTGCACGTCCGTGCCGACCGCCACGTCGTGGTAGAACGCCTCGCCGACGGAGTACGTGGCGGTGGCCGCGGACTCCCGGGACACCGTCAGCTCCCAGATGGTGGAGTCGTTGCTCTCGCGGGCGTTCTTGGACCGCACCTTCCCGCTCTCGTGGCGCAGGCAGTCCGCGCCGGGTGCGGCGGCCGCCGTGCCGCAGGTCGGCGCGGTGAGGTGGGCGTTCACCTCCCGGTCGGTGTCCACGTACCACCGGAAGCAGAGGGCGGTGACGGCCAGGCCCAGCGCCACGAGCAGGCCGTGGGCCAGCCACCGGCCGACCGGCCCGGTGGCCCACCCGGTTCCGCCGTACCGCCCCTCGTCCTCGATCCGCTTCTTCATCGCACCCCCGTCGATCGTGTTCCCGGCGCACCTCCCCGGTGCCCCGTGCCCCCGGGATGATTCCAGCACGGGCGGCCGACGGTCGAGCAACCCCGCTCGGCCGTACCGAAGTTGTGGAAGCCCGGCCCGGGGCGGACCGGCCCCGGCCGCGGGAAGGGGTCAGATCTCGTGCGCGATCGAGGTGCCGATGACGATCACGAACAGCCAGCCGAGGACGGGGACGCCCAGGGTGATGATCATGGGCCACTGGGCGGCGAAGAGCATGACGCTGCCGAGGAAGGCGGAGACGGCGATCACGAAGCCGGCCGCCGGCGCCACCGCCGCCGCCCCCAGGCGGGGCCAGGCCAGCCCGTGGACGAGCACGGCCGACGCCGCGCCGATCAGGCCGGCGAGCTTGAGGGCGGCGAGGGCGGGGATGTCGCGCGTCGGGGCGCGGTGCCCGTGCCAGGAGACCTCGACCACGCGGCCGTTCCAGATCGTGAGGTCCACGGTCGTGCCGACGCGGGCGTCGTCGTAGAAGGCCTTGCCGACGGAGAAGGAGCCGTCGGGCGCCGTCTCCCGGGCGACGCTCAGGTGGTAGGAGACGGAGTCGTCGCTGGTGGAGGTGGACCGCGCGGTCACCCTCCCGGTCTCGCGGAGCACGCAGGGCGCGCCCGGTGCGGCGGCGGCCGTGCCGCACTGCGGTGCGGAGCGGTAGGCGTCCACCGCGTGGAAGGTGTCCAGGAACCAGCCGAACCCGGCGACGACGGTGGACAGGCCCGCCACCACGAGCAGGATCCGAGCCAGGACGCGGGCGACGACCTTTCCGGAGACCCGGGGCCGGCGGCCGGGCGGTTTCGCGTCCTCGATCCGCGCGTTCATCGCAACCCCCTCGATCGCGGTCCGGGCACCTCCCCGATGCCCACCGGGGATGATTCCAGGGATCCGGTCCGTGCCGGGAGTGATCAGGCCCACTTGTGACGCAGCTGTGCACCTCGGGCCGGTGGGCGCCCGGTGCGTCAGCCGTTGCGGGCGGCGGCCGTGCTCCCGGCGGTCAGGGCCAGCCAGGCGAGGGCGGGGACGGCCAGGGTGACGGCGAGCGGCAGTTGCGTCGACACGAGGACGAGGCTGCCGAAGAACGACAGGAAGGTGATGAAGGCGGCGATGCCGACGGGCGTCGCCTCCGTGGCGGGACGCGCGCGGGTCAGGCCGTAGGCGGTGAGGGCCGATCCCAGGCCGACCAGGAGGGCGATCTCGGTGGAGGCCAGCCAGGGCGTGCTCGGGTTCCGGGCGCGGTGCCCCCGGTAGGAGACCTCGGCGACCCGGCCCCGGAAGACCGTGACGTCCACGTCCGTGCCGACCTCCACGTCGTCGTAGAAGGCCTTGCCGACGGGGTACTCGTGTTCGCCCGCCGTTTCCCGGGCCACGGTCAGCCAGTGGCCGGGGGCGTCGTTGCTGTTGTCGACGCGACCCGCCGTCACCTTGCCGGTCTCGTGCCGCAGGCAGTCCGCGCCCGGTGCCGCCGCTGCCGTTCCGCACGTCGGGGCGTGCCGGGGGGCGCCCACCCCGTCGTACGCGTCGACGTACCGGGTGAAGCCGAGGACGGTGACGGCCAGCCCCGTGAGGAGGAGCAGGCCCCGCGCCAGCCCGTGGAGGACCGGCGCGCCGACCCGCCGGAGTCGACCGACCGGTTTCGCGTCCTCGATCCGCGCGTTCATCGCAACCCCCTCGATCGCGGCCCGGGCACCTCCCCGGTGCCCAGCAGGAATGATTCCAGGGAGGTGGCCGCCGGTGGGAGCAACTCGGCTTTCTTGTCACCCAGTTGTGGAACTCCGGCCGGGGCTGGGGCCGGAGCCGGAGCCTGGGCCTCGGGCGGGCACCGGGCGTCAGTCGTCCGTGACGGCGATCAGCGTGGTGATGGCGGTCGCGCCCAGCCAGCCGAGGAGGGGGACACCGAGGGAGACGACGAACGGCCCCTGCGACGACAGGACGGCGAAGCCGCCGAGGGCGGACAGGAAGGCGACCCAGCCGGCGCCGGCGAGGATGACGCGCCGGGCGTTCCGGCGCGGCCCGGACGCGCCGCGGACGGTCAGGGCCGAGCCTGCGGCGACCAGGAGCGCGACCTTGACGCTGGTCTGCCAGGGCCGGATCGGGTTCGCCGCGCGGTGCCCCCGGTAGGAGACCTCGGCGACCCGGCCCCGGAAGACCGTCAGGTCCACGTCCGTGCCGATCTCCACGGCCTCGTAGAAGGCCTTGCCGACCTCGTACCTGTCGGTGGGCGCGGACTCGCGCGCGATCCGCAGTTCGCGGGCGTCCTCGTCGAGGGCCCTCGCCGCCGTCACCCTGCCGGTCTCGTGCCGCACGCAGTCCGTGCCCGGTGCGGCGGCCGCCGTGGCGCACACCGGGGCGTGCCGGTAGGCGACCGTCCGGTCGTAGGTGTCGACGAACCAGGCGAAGCCGAGGGCGGTGACGGCCAGCCCCGCCAGGACGAGTACTCCCCGCGCGAGCACGCGGACACCCGCTCCGGTGTCCGGCCGGGATCCGCCGGGTGCCCCCGGGTCCCTCATCCACGTCTCCATCGCAACCCCCACGATCGCGTCCCCGGGCAGCTCCCCGAGGCCCCGCGGGGATGATCCCAGGACGCGGGCGGGCGGGGGAGGGGCCCGGCCCGCTTGTGACGCGCTTGTGGAAGTTCTGCCGGGCGGGCCGGCGGACCGGCGGGCCGGCGGGCCGGTGCGGCGACGGGCCGGTCCGCCGGTCAGGGCAGCAGGAGGACGGCGAGTTCGTCGAGCAGTTCGGTGACCCGGCGGGCCTGTTCCGGGTCCGGGACGGCCTTCGCGATGACCGGCTCCGCGGGCCGGGCGACGTGGGTGCGCACGGCGGTGCGGGCGCGCTCGGAGACGGTCAGCAGGGTGCGCCGTCCGTCGGCCGGGTCGGCGGCGGCGTCGAGCAGGCCGGCCTCGCGCAGCCGGGCGACGGAGCCGGAGACGTGGCTCTGGGCGAAGCCGGTGCGGACCCGGATCTCCTGGACGGAGGTGGCGGGGTGGCGGTACACGTCGGCGATCACGGCGATCTCCGCGGCGGTGAGGTGCGCGGACGCCGGGTCGGTGATCATCGCGCGGCCGAGTTCGGTCAAGCGCTTGCCGAGTCTGAGGAGTTGCACGCCGTCCATGGCGGCAGAATACATCTTCACCGATGCATCGGTAGCGATGTAGATTGCGGACATGACGACCACCGAACCGCTCAGCCCGGTGTCCCGCACCGCCCTGTCCGTCGCCCTGGTCCGGGCCTACGAGAGCTCCCGCCCCGACCCGCTCTTCGTCGACCCGTACGCCGCCGCCTTCGTCACGGCCGCAGAGGTCCCGCTGCCCGCCACCGGCCCGGCCGGCGGCTTCGCCAAGGCCCTGGCCGCACAGGGCGTCCTGCGTACCCGCTTCTACGACGACCGCCTCCTCGCCGCCGGGGCCGACCAGGTCGTGCTGCTCGCGGCGGGCCTCGACACCCGCGCCTACCGGCTGGACTGGCCCGCCGGCACCCGGGTGTTCGAGCTCGACCTGGGCCCGGTCCTGGACTTCAAGGAGCAGGTCCTCGACGGACTCGGCGCCGTGCCGAGGAGCGGCCGCACCACCCTGCCCGCCGACCTGCTGGACCGGGACTGGCCCGCCCGCCTGGTCGCGGCCGGCTTCGACCCGTCGCGCCGCTCGGCCTGGCTGGCCGAGGGCCTGCTGGTCTACCTCACGCCCGAGGAGGCCGCCGGACTGCTCACGGCCGTCGCCGCTCTGGCCGCCCCCGGCAGCCGGCTGCTGCTGGAGAAGGGCCGGGACGTCGGCACCACCCCGCACGACCCGGCGGTCGCCCACATCACCGACCTGTGGCGCGGCGGGCTCGGCCCCGACACCCACGAGTGGCTCGACCGGCACGGCTGGAGCACCGGGATCACCCTCCTGGAGCGCCTGGCGGAGACGTACGGCCGGCCGCTGTCGCGCTCCTCCGTCGCGGGGTTCATCGAGGCCGTCCGGCAGCCGGAGGACTGAGCACTCCCGTCGGGCCCGCCCGTCGCTCCCCGTTCCCTGCCCGCCACTCCGGCCCCACCCGCCGGCCCAACCCGCCGGTTCCCGCCCGCCGGTCCCCGACCGCCGCGGGGCCGGGGCCGGCGGTCCCGGCCGGCGCGGCGTCATGTCCATGCGCTGGTCGATCACCCAGTCCGGCCGCCCCGGGATGGTGCGGGCGACCACTCGTTCCGCCCGGTGGCGCGTTGCTTCAATCGCCGTGTCGGTCAATCGAGCAGTCGAGGACGGTGGCGGAACGTGGACCTGAACACGGTGGTGGAACTGCGCGACGCGCGGCAGCGCGGGACCTGGCGCCCGGGGGACGCGTGGCTCGGCGGCGGGACGTACCTCTTCTCCGAGCCGCAGCCGCACATCCGCCGGCTGATCGACCTGAGCCGGATGGGCTGGGAGCCGGTGCGGCTGACGCCCGCCGGCGACCTGGAGATCGCGGCGACCTGCACGATCGCCCAG
Source organism: Kitasatospora sp. NPDC059599 (assembly GCF_042735125.1). Classification (NCBI taxonomy): domain Bacteria; kingdom Bacillati; phylum Actinomycetota; class Actinomycetes; order Kitasatosporales; family Streptomycetaceae; genus Kitasatospora; species Kitasatospora sp. NPDC059599. The sequence continues at coordinate 24,569 of NZ_JBHWCL010000108.1, forward strand.
CTGTCGCGCTTCGCCCTGACCCTGGACCGGCCCGCCGCCCCGCTCGTCGAACAGTGCTGCCGCGCCTTTCTCGCTTCCTGGAAGGTGTGGCACATGGCCACCGTCGGCGGCAACCTGTGCAACGGGCTGCCGGCCGGGCCGATGATCTCGCTGACCGCCGCGCTGGACGGGGTCTGCACCCTGCTCTCCCAGGACGGCGCCGTGCGCGAGCTGCCGGTGGAGGACTTCGTCGTCGGCGCCGGGGTGAAGGACCTGCGCCCGGGTGAACTGCTCCGCTCGGTCGTCCTGCCCGCCCGGGCGCTGGAGCGGCGGACCGCCTTCCGACAGGCCTCCCTCCACGGGCTCGGCCGTTCGGCCGCGCTGCTCATCGGCACGCTCGACCCGTTCGACGGCGAGCGGGTGCTGACCGTGACCGCCTCGACGGTGCGCCCGGTCCGGCTGCGCTTCCCGTTGCCGCCCAACGCGGCGGCGGTGCGCGAGGCGATCGGGTTCGGGATCGAGCCGCAGGAGTACTACGACGACATCCACGGGCATCCGGCCTGGCGGCGGCACATGACCTTCCGCCTGGCGGAGGAGATCCGCGGCGAACTCGCCGGTGCGCGCCACGAGAACGGGGAGGACGGCCGATGAGCTTCTCGGTCCGGGTCAACGGCGAGGACTTCGACGCGGAGCCGCGCGCCGGCCAGTGCCTGCGCACCTACCTGCGCGAGCGCGGCTGGTTCGGGGTGAAGAAGGGCTGCGACGCGGGCGACTGCGGCGCCTGCACCGTGCAGGTCGACGGCGAGCCGGTGCACAGCTGCCTCTACCCGGCGCTGCGCGCGGAGGGCCGCGCCGTCACCACCGTGGAGGGCCTGGCGAAGGACGGCGAGCTCCACCCGGTGCAGCAGCGGTTCCTGGACGCCCAGGGCTTCCAGTGCGGGTTCTGCACGGCCGGCATGCTGATGACCACCTCCGCCGCCGGCTTCGGCGAGGACGAACGCGCGGACCTGCCGCGGGCGTTGAAGGGCAACCTGTGCCGCTGCACCGGCTACCGGGCGATCGAGGACGCGATCCGGGGCGTCAAGCACACCGAGTCGCCCTGCGCCGGGCAGGCCGTGGGCCGCAGCCTCGGCGCCCCGGCCGGTCCCCAGGTGGTCACCGGCACCGCCCGCTACACCTTCGACCTCGCGGTCGAGGGCCTGCTGCACATGAAGCTGCTGCGGTCCCCGCACCCGCACGCCCGGATCGTCTCGATCGACACCTCGGCGGCCCTGCGGGTGCCCGGCGTGGTCGCCGTGTTCACCCACGAGGACGCGCCCGACCGGCTCTACTCCTCGGCCCGGCACGAGCACCCCACCGAGGACCCGGACGACACCCGCGTGCTGGACGACGTGGTGCGCTTCGTCGGCCAGCGGGTCGCCGCGGTGGTGGCGGAGAGCGAGGGCGCGGCCGAGGAGGGCTGCCGGAGGATCGTCGTCGGGTACGAGCAACTCCCGTACGTCATCGACCCGGAGGAAGCGATGGCGCCGGGCGCCCCGGTGATCCATCCGAAGGGCCCGGAGTCCCGGATCGCCCGGGCCGGGAACAACGTCTGCGGCGAGGCACACGGTGAACTCGGCGACGTCGAACGGGGATTCGCCGAGGCGGACGTGGTCTACGAGGAGACCTTCCGGACCCAGCGGGTGCAGCACGCCAGCCTGGAGACCCACGGCTGCGTCGTGTACTTCGAGGAGTCCGAGAAGACCGGGGAGGAGCGGATCGTGGTCCGGTCCTCCACCCAGGTGCCCTTCCTCACCCGCCGGGCGCTGTGCGACCTGTACGACCTGCCGATGGGGCAGGTCCGGGTGGTGGCCGGCCGGGTCGGCGGCGGCTTCGGCGGCAAGCAGGAGATGCTCACCGAGGACATCGCGGTGCTCGCGGCGATGCGGCTGCACCGGCCGGTGAAGCTGGAGTTCACCCGCGCCGAGCAGTTCCACGGCGCCACCACCCGGCACCCGTTCACGATCACCGTCAAGCTGGGCGCCAAGCGCGACGGCACCCTGACCGCCGTCCGGTTCAGGGTGGTCGCCAACACCGGCGCGTACGGCAACCACGGCCCGGCCGTGATGTTCCACAGCGTCGGCGAGTCGATGGGCGTCTACCGCGCGCCGCACAAGAAGGTCGACGCGTACTCCGTCTACACCAACGCCGTGCCGGCCGGGGCCTTCCGCGGCTACGGCCTCGGCCAGGTCACCTTCGCCCTGGAGTCGGCGATGGACGAGCTGGCCCGGCGGCTGGACGTCGACCCGCTGGTGCTGCGCGAGCGGAACGTCATCGGCCCGGGCGAGCACATGGCGGGCCCGCTCGGCGAGGAGGAGGACCTGCACATCGCCAGCTACGGCCTCGACCAGTGCCTCGGCGTCGTCCGGACCGCCCTCGCGAACGACACCAGCGCCGAACTCGCCCCCGAGGGCTGGCTGGTGGGCCAGGGCTTCGCGATGGCGGCGATCGCCTGCGGCCCGCCCGGCGGCCACATCGCCGACGCCACGGTGAAGCTCCTGGAGGACGGCACGTACGACCTCGCCGTGGGCACCGCGGAGTTCGGCAACGGCACCACCACCGTGCACAAGCAGATCACCGCCGGGGCTCTCGGCACCACCGTGGACCGGATCGCGATCCGGCAGTCCGACACCGACGTCGTCCGGCACGACACCGGAGCCTTCGGCTCGGCCGGCACCGTCGTCGCGGGCAAGGCCGTGATGCGGGCCGCCGACGCGCTCGCCGAACGGCTCCTCACCTTCACCGCGGAGTACGCCCGCACCCCGCGCAGCCTGCTGCGCCTCACCGCGGACGCGGTGGAGTGCGACGGGCGCACGGTCCCGCTGAAGGAGGTCTTCGAGGCCGCCCGCGGCAGGGGCGTCGAACTGAGCGCGGACGGCCACTTCGGCGGCTCGCCGCGCTCGGTCGCCTTCAACTCCCAGTGGTTCCGGATCGCGGTGGACCCGGACACCGGCGAGATCCGGATCCTGCGCAGCGTCCACGGCGCCGACGCCGGCAAGGTGATGAACCCGCTGCAGTGCCGCGGCCAGGTCGAGGGCGGCGTCGCCCAGGCCCTGGGCGCCACGCTGTTCGAACAGGTCCTGGTCGACGGCCGGGGCGAAGTCACCACGGCCGCGTTCCGCCGCTACCGGCTGCCCGCGTTCGCGGACGTGCCGCGCACCGAGGTGCACTTCTCGGAGACCTCGGACGCGATCGGGCCGCTGGGCGCCAAGTCGATGTCGGAGAGCCCGTTCAACCCGGTGCCGCCCGCCTTCGCCAACGCCCTGCGGGACGCCACCGGCATCCGCTTCACCGAGGCGCCGTTCCTGCGGGACAAGGTCTGGCGGGCCCTCGACCGGCACCGCCGGAGGCCCGCGACGCCGTGACCGGGCGGCGGTCCACTGTCGGGAGCACCGGACCGGGGCCCGGCCGGCGGCCCCGCCGTCAGGCGATCCCACAAGAGGGGAACCGCACCTTCCTCCTTGTGTCTACGATGCCTGACACGCGTCAGCCATCGCATGTGCGAGGCCACCGTTCGCGCATGGCGCACAAGGAGCACAACATGATCGTCGGAGACCTCCTGGAGCTGGACGACCTCCACATCGAGGTCGCCTGGGCGAGCCCCCACCTGCTCGACCGCGAGGTGACCGGCGTGACCTCCACCGACCTGCAGGACCCGGCACGCTACCTGCAGCGCGGCGAACTGGTCCTCTCCGGGCTGGTCTGGTGGCGGCCGGACGAGGGCCAGGCGGCGATGCGCTTCGCCAACTCCCTGCGCACCGCCGAGGTCGCGGCGCTCCTCGCCGGCGAGGGCACCCACGGCACCGTCCCGCCGGAGCTGGTCGAGGCCTGCCGCCGGCACGGCGTCCCCCTGCTGTCGGTGCCGGCCGGCACCAGCTTCCGCTCCGTCACCGACCGCGTCTACCTGCGGCTGTGGGGCGACCTCCAGGCGCACGCCGAAGGGCAGGCGGCCCTCCCGGCCGCCGCCCGGCGGGCCCTGACCCAGCTGCTGCGCGCGCAGGCCTCCCTGGACGACCTCCTGGAGCGGGCCGTGGCCGACCTCGGACTGCCGGAGTGCTCCCTGACCACGGGCTCCGGCCGGGTACTGGCCTCCTCGGAGTCCGCGCCGGCATCCGGATCCGGGTCCGCCCCGGTGCCCGCCCCCGCGTTCGCCCCGGCGCCGTTCCCGGTGCGCACCGCGGCGCCCGCCTTCCCGGTCGGCCCGCCCGGCGACTCGCCCTTCGACGGCTGGCTGCTACGGCCGCACGGCCAACCGGGCCCCACCGCCACCGCCATGCTGCACGGCCTCGCCGAACTGCTCACCCCGCTCGCCACCCGCGACCGGGCGACCGCCACCGCCCAGCGGCAGACCGGCACCCGGCTGGTCGAACTGCTCGACTCCGGCGCCGACGCCGAAGCGGAGGCCGAACGCGCACTCGCCCTCTCCGGCCTGCCCCCGCAGCGGCAGCTGACCGCGGTCGCCGCCCGGATCGACGGCGTCCCCGCGACCTGGACGGCCGCGGCCCTCGCCGAGGCCCTCCACGACCTGCCGACGGGCCGCCGCGAGGCGCCCGTCCCCTTCGTCGCCGCCCCCGACGGCCACGGCGGCGCGGCGGCCCTCTCCCCGGCCCCGGAGGACCTGGTCGCGCAGACCCTGCAGCGCGCCCTCCCGCGCCTGGAAGCCGGACTGCCCGGCGGGCGGCGGCTGCGCGTGGGCATCGGCTGCACCGTCGAACCGGCCGCCGACGCGCTCCGGGCCGCACTCGTCCGGGCCCGCTTCGCGATCGACGTCGAACCGCCCGGGGCCGTCGGCCGCTGCTCGCGGATCACCACCCTCGCAACGCTGCTCCGGGGCGTCCCCGCCGAGATCACCACGGAGTTCCGCCGCCGGGTCCTCGCGCCGCTGATCGAGCACGACCGGGCCAACACCGTCTCCCTGCTGGACACCCTGGACGCCTTCCTCCGGCACAGCGCCTCCTGGTCCAGGACGGCCGAGGCGCTGCACCTGCACGTCAACACGGTGCACTACCGGATCAAACGGATCGAGGAACTCACCGGCCGCAGCCTGCTGAAGCTGGAGGACCGGCTCGACCTGTGGGCGGCGCTGCGCTGCGCGCCCGCCTGAAGCGACCGCGACGGGGCCGGGCGGCACGGGGGCGAAGAAGTCTCCCTCCGGTGGCTCCGGGCGGCCCGCGACCTCGCCGTACGCCTCCGGCCGGTGCCCGGCGAGGACGTGCGCACGGTCGTAGCGGATGCCCGGCAGGCCCGGGTTGAGGCGCAGCACCTCCAGCCGCGGGCCGTCGTTCCCGCCATCCGACGTCCACCACCGGGCCGGTCGGCGGCGGCGACGACGAGCGCGGTCTTCGGCCGGTGCTCGTCGGCCCGGTCCTGGCGCATGCCGCCCTTCTCTCGCTGGGCGCCCGCCGGGGGAGGCTGCCCACGGGTGCCGGGGCAGAAGCGTGCCGTCACCCGGCCATGTGGTCCGGATTCGCTTCGGTGTCAACATATTTGACGTACCATCAGTCTTTCGGGGGTGCCGGCGGCCAGCTGCCCGCGGCCAGGACGCCGGTGGCGTAGGCGCGGGCGACCAGGGCGGTGCGGTTGGGCACCCGCCAGCGCCGGGAGAGCCGGGCGAGGTGGTAGTTGACGCCGTCCGGGGTGATCCCGATCTCCCGGGCGATCTGCGCCGTGGTGGCGCCCCGGGCCGCGGCGGCGAGGATCCGGACCTCGACCGGGCTGACCTCGGTGCGCGGGCCGGGCTCCGGCACCTCCCGGAGGGCCTCGACGGTGCGCAGCGAGAGCAGCAGGTTCGGGGTCTGCTCCGGGGTGTCGCTGACCAGGTCGACGGTCATTTCGCCGTGCCGTTCGCGGCCGTCGACGGGCGTCCAGGAGACCCGGGCCGGGTACTGCGAGCGGCGGTGCATCCGGACCGCCTCGGCGAGCGCCTGCAGGGTGTCGCTGTCCCGCAGGGTGAAGAACTCCAGGATCTTCCGGTTGCGCAACTGACCCGGCAGCAGCCCGAACTCGGCCGCCATCGCGCGGTTGACGATCAGGGTCCGGCCGCCGAACTCGACCACCGCGATCGGCAACGGCACGTGGTCCAGCAGACGCAGTGCCCGGTTGCGCCAGATCACCGCCGCGTCCTGCCGGCTCCCCGGCGCCGGGCCGCAGCCCTCGGTCGGTCGCACGTCCATTCGTCCCTCCCCGTGGCATCCGCACGCGTGAGGCAGTGCTGACGGTTCGTCGGCAAGTCCGCGGATGTCCCGGGTACTACACAATCATGTAGTGATCACGGTGGGCTCGCCCTCCCGGTGGCCGCAGAGTGGGGGGAGCCGAACTTTTCCGCTGCGGGAGGGACCACCATGACCGACACCGTCACCGACCCGAAGGCCGATGCCGGGACCGGGGGAGCGGCCGCGACCGTGCCCCTGATCGACATCTCCTCGGCGCCGCCGCTCGCCGCCCCGATGCTGCGGACCATGGAACTGGCCAGAGCGCACGGCCCGGCCTTCGTCCAGCGGCTGCACGGCCGGGACACGCTGATCGTCACCGGCCTGGAGCTGGTCGAGGAGCTGGCCGACGAGACCCGGTTCACCAAGTCGATCGGCCCCGGCCTGGAGAACGTCCGTCGGTTCACCGGCGACGGCCTGTTCACCGCCTACAACGAGGAGCCCAACTGGGCCCGGGCGCACGACATCCTGATGCCCGCGTTCGCGCTCGGCTCGATGCGCACCTACCACCCGGTGATGCTGAAGGTCGCCCGCCGGCTGGTGGACTCCTGGGACCGCCGTGAGCGCGCCGGGCTGCCGGTGGACGTGCCCGGCGACATGACCCGGATGACCCTGGACACCATCGGGCTGGCCGGGTTCGGCTTCGACTTCGGCTCCTTCGAGCGGGACGAGCCGCACCCGTTCGTGGACGCCATGGTGCGCTGCCTGGAATGGGCGATGACCAAGTTCACCCGCGACCCGGACCTCGACCACACCGAGCGCGACGCCGCCTTCCAGGCCGACGCCGACTACCTGGCCGCCGTGGTCGACGAGGTGATCGCCGCCCGCGCGGGCGAGGACGACCGGGGCCCGGCCGAGGACCTGCTCGGTCTGATGCTCGGCGCGGTGCGCCCCTCCGACGGCTCCCGGCTGGACGCCGAGAACATCCGCAACCAGGTGATCACCTTCCTGATCGCCGGCCACGAGACCACCTCGGGCGCGCTGTCCTTCGCGCTGTACTACCTGGTCAAGAACCCGGCCGTACTGCGCGAGGTGCAGCGGGAGGTGGACGCGCTCTGGGGCGACCAGGCCGACCCGGAGCCCTCGTACGAGGACGTCGGGCGGCTGAAGTACACCCGGCAGGTGCTCAACGAGGCGCTGCGGCTGTGGCCCACCGCCCCCGCCTTCAGCCGCGAGGCCCGCGAGGACACCCTCCTCGGCGGGCGGATCCCGCTGCGCGCCGGGGAGACGGTCTTCGTGTCGACCCCGATGCTGCACCGCGACGCCTGCTGGGGCGACAACCCGGAGCTGTTCGACCCGGCCCGGTTCGACGCCGTACCGGAGGAGGCACGCTCCCCGCACGCCTTCAAGCCCTTCGGCACCGGCGAACGCGCCTGCATCGGGCGGCAGTTCGCGCTGCACGAGGCCGCCATGCTGCTCGGCAT
>NZ_JBHWCL010000109.1:0-32171 GCF_042735125.1 Kitasatospora sp. NPDC059599
CTCCTGCCACGTGTTCATGCCGTCGAGGATGCCCGACCCCGGTGGGGCTGACTCCCCCCGGGGGGCCCACCGGGCCTCTTGTAGCCGTTTTGATGCACGTACCGGATCGTTCCGCCGCAAGGTCCGCAGAGCCCTCGGCAAAGCCCACGCGGCCCTCGGCAGAGCCCGCGCGGCCCTCGGCAGCGCCCGCGCGGCCCTCCGTAACGTTCGGACACCCGGCGTTCCGGAGGCTGAAACGTTTCTTGACCGGCTCGAACACGGCGTGTTTGCATTTCGGACATGGATCAGCCTGCACTCACGCGTCGGCGGTACGTCGACCTGCGGCGCGGTGTGGCCTGTTCGCTCTGTCGCGGCTGACGCGCGCCCGTCGAAACCCGCACGTCCACCGACGTAGCGCCCCCGGCACCGGCCCCACCCCGGTGACCCCGCCGCAGCGCCTTCCCCCGCTGCGCAGCGCCGCCCCGCTTCCAGCCAGAGGTGAACCCATGGCCGTCGTCCTGTCCGTTTCCGGCTCCCCGTCCGCCACCTCCCGCACCACCCGCCTGCTGCGCCACGTCGACGCGCGGCTGGCGGACCGCGGCCACCACGTCGTCCCCTTCGAGGCCCGCAGCCTGCCCGCGCACGCCCTGCTGTCGGGTGACTTCGACCACCCCGAGATCGTCGCCGTCACCGAGCTGTTCGCCCGTGCCGACGGCGTCGTCATCGGCACCCCCGTCTACAAGGCCGCCTACTCGGGCCTGCTGAAAGCCCTGCTGGACGTGCTCCCGCAGTACGCGCTCGCGGGCAAGACCGTCCTGCCGCTGGCCACCGGCGGCTCGTCCGCGCACGTCCTCGCGGTGGACTACGCGCTGCGTCCGGTGCTCAGCTCGATGGGTGCCGGCCACATCACGCAGGGCTGGTTCGTGCTCGACCGCCACGTCACCGCCCGGGAGGACGGCACGACCCTGCTGGAGCGCGAGACCGAGAGCCTGCTGACCCCGGTCGTCGAGGGCTTCGCCACGGCCCTGGAGCGGCTGTCCGCTCCGGCGCTGAGCGGCTGCTGACCGGCCGCCGGCCGGCGCCGACCGGTCGGTGACCAGCGCCGCGGCCCGTACGGGGCGTCCCCGATACGGGCCGTGGCGACCCCTAGGGGGAGGCGCGCCGCGCCCCGTAGAACCTTGGTTGAGCCGCTTCATTCCGTCGGATGACGAGCCGTCCGCCGTCCGCTCCTAACGTGGTTCACACATCCCCGCCCGCCAGGAAGCGGCCCGATCCGGTCGGGTCCGGCAGCCCGGTCCACCGGGAGGGTGGGGCTGACTCCCGGTCGAGGACTACCGCTGGCACCATGTCGCCAGGCGGGCGGACCCGTGAGGCTGGGGCAACGGGTGAGCGCATCTTCTTAGGAGACTCCAGTGACGACGGCAGCAGCAGCCGTGTACGACCCCCAGCTTCCCGGCGGAGCCCCCGCCGTCGCCGCTTCGGCCCGTCAGGTCACCAAGGCGTACGGCTCGGGCGAGACCAAGGTGACCGCGCTCGACGCGGTCGACGTCGACATCCAGCGCGGCCGCTTCACCGCGATCATGGGCCCGTCGGGCTCCGGCAAGTCGACCCTGATGCACTGCCTGGCCGGGCTCGACACGGTCAGCGGCGGGCGGATCTGGATCGGCGACACCGAGATCACCGGCCTCAAGGACAAGCAGCTGACCAGACTGCGCCGGGACAAGATCGGCTTCATCTTCCAGGCGTTCAACCTGCTGCCGACCCTGAACGCGCTGGAGAACATCACGCTGCCGATGGACATCGCGGGCCGCAAGCCCGACCAGGCCTGGCTGGACCAGGTGGTGGAGACCGTCGGCCTGGCCGGCCGGCTGAAGCACCGTCCGACCCAGCTCTCCGGCGGCCAGCAGCAGCGCGTCGCGGTGGCCCGGGCGCTGGCCGCCCGCCCCGAGATCATCTTCGGTGACGAGCCCACCGGGAACCTGGACTCCCGGGCCGGCGCCGAGGTGCTGACCTTCCTGCGCCGCTCGGTGGACGAGCTGGGCCAGACCATGGTGATGGTCACCCACGACCCGGTCGCCGCCGGCTATGCGGACCGCGTGCTCTTCCTCGCCGACGGCGTGCTCGTCGACGAGATGCACGCGCCCACCGCCGACTCCGTCCTCGAACGCATGCGCCGTTTCGACGGCAAGCGCACCAGCTGAGCGGCGGGACGACGACCATGCTGCTCAAGACCTCACTGCGGAGCTTCTTCGCCCACAAGGGCCGGATGGCGCTCTCGCTCATCGCCGTCGTACTGTCGGTGGCCTTCGTCTCCGGCACCCTGGTGTTCTCCAACACCGCCACCAGTACCTTCGACAAGCTCTTCGCCGCGACCGCCTCCGACGTCTCGGTCCAGCCGCCCAAGCCGGCCGAGGACGACGACCAGCAGGCCGCCGTCAAGCCGCCGACGGTCCCGGTCGCGCTCGCCGACCAGGTCGCCGCGGTGCCCGGCGTGAAGAAGGCCGTCGGCCAGGTCATGGTCGGGAACGCGATCCTGGTCGACCCGGCCACCAACAAGCTGGTCGGCCCGACCAGCGGCGCGCCCACCCTGCTCGGCAACTGGACCGACACCCCGCGCAACCCGCTCACCATCACCTCCGGCCACGCGCCGCAGAACTCCGGCGAGCTGGTGCTGGACGCGGACACCGCGAAGAAGGCCAAGCTCGGCCTCGGCGCCAAGGTCCGGGTCGAGAACTCCGGCGGCAAGCACGACTTCACCGTCGTCGGCATCGCCACCTTCACCGCCACCAACCCGGGCGCGGCGCTCGGCTTCCTGGACACCCCGACCGCCCAGCAGCTGCTGCTCGGCGAGCCGGCCTACACCTCCGTCGAGGCCTTCGGCGACGGCAGCCGCAGCAACGACCAGCTCAAGGCCGCGGCGGCGGCCAAGATCGGCGGCGACTACCAGGTCAAGACCGCGGCCGAGCAGAAGGACGAGAACGCCAAGCAGGTCGGCAGCGGCCTCGACTTCATGAAGTACGCGATGCTCGGCTTCGCCTTCGTCTCGGCGATCGTCGGCGGGTTCCTGATCATCAACACCTTCTCGATGCTGGTCGCCCAGCGCACCCGGGAGATCGGGCTGCTGCGCGCCGTCGGCGGCAGCCGCCGGCAGGTCAACCGCTCGGTGCTGGTCGAGGCGCTGATCCTGGGCGTGCTCGGCTCGACCCTCGGGGTCGCGGCCGGCCTGGGGGTCGCGGTCGGCCTGATCAAGCTGATGAACGCGATCGGCATGGACCTCAAGGCGGCCGACCTGCAGATCGGGCCGGACGTGTTCGTCGCCGGCTACGCGCTCGGCATCGTGGTCACCCTGGTCGCGGCCTGGTTCCCGGCCCGCCGGGCCAGCCGGATCTCGCCGATGGCCGCCCTGCGCGACCACGGCACCCCGGCCGAGGGCCGCGCCAACGCGGTCCGCACGGCGGTCGGCCTGCTGCTGACGGCGGGCGGCGGCGCGCTGCTGGTGCTCGGCGCGCGGTCGGAGAAGGCGGCCACCGGCGGGCAGTACCTGGGCCTGGGCGTGGTGCTCACCCTGGTCGGCTTCGTGGTGCTCGGCCCGCTGCTGGCCTCGGCCATCGTCCGGGTGCTCGGCGCGGTGCTGCCGGCCGTGTTCGGGCCGTCCGGCAAGCTGGCCCAGCGCAACGCGATGCGCAACCCGCGCCGTACCGGTGCCACCGCCGCCGCGCTGATGATCGGCCTGGCGCTGGTGATCGCCTCCGCGGTGTTCAGCTCCTCGGCGGTCACCTCGGCCAGTGCGCAGATCGACAAGTCGGTCGGCGTGGACTACATCATCGCCGGCGGCCGCACCGAGGTCACCCCGGAGATGCTGGACATCGTGCGCCGGACCCCGGGCATCGACCACGTCACCACCCAGAAGGGCTTCCAGGCCGCCAAGGTCCAGCTGTCCGACGGGCAGAAGGCGAAGACCGACCTGACCGCCGTACCGCCCGCCTTCTTCGCCACCGACTTCCGGCCGACCGTCAAGTCCGGCGCGGTGGACTCGATCGGGCGCGGCTCGCTGGGCATCGGCGAGGCCTTCGCCAAGGCGCACGGCCTGAAGGTCGGCGACCGGGTGACCGTCGACTACGGCAAGGGCCGCACCCAGGAGCTGCCGGTCGGCGCGGTCTTCGCCAAGGGCGAGCTGTTCGGCGACGGTTCCTTCGTCGCCATGGACACCATGGCCGAGGTGGTCCCGGCCGCCGAACAGCCGCCGGTGTGGACCTTCTTCGCCAAGGCCTCCTCCGGTGCGGACGTCGCCAGGACGCTGACCGCCCTGCAGGACGGGCTCAAGGAGTACCCGCAGCTGACCGTCAAGGACCAGGCCGGCTACAAGGAACTGGTGCAGTCCCAGGTCAACACCCTGCTCTACCTGATCTACGGGCTGGTCGCCCTCTCGATCACGGTCGCGGTGCTCGGCGTCGTCAACACCCTGGCGCTGTCGGTGGTCGAGCGGACCCGGGAGATCGGCCTGCTGCGGGCGATCGGGCTCTCCCGCCGCCAGCTGCGCCGGATGATCCGGCTGGAGTCCGTGGTGATCGCGGTGTTCGGCGCCGTCCTCGGCACCGGGCTGGGCCTCGCCTGGGGCGTCACCGTGCAGGGGGTCCTGCGGGACCAGGGCCTCGCGACGCTCTCCGTCCCCACCACCACGATCGCGATCACCCTGGTCTCCTCGGTGGTGATCGGCCTGGTCGCGGCCCTCGTCCCGGCCTTCCGGGCCGGACGGATGAACGTCCTCGCCGCCATCGCGACGGACTGATCCGGCGCCGGGGGGCGCCGGACCGGGACCGGGCAGGGGCCGGGTGCACACCGCACCCGGCCCCTGCCGCGTGCCGTGCCGGGCCCCTCCGCGGGGCCGCTCCGTCCGGGCCCGCCGGGGCACCGCCCCCGCTGCCCCTGACGCGCGTTCAGCCCCAGGGCTGCTGAGATGATCGTCCGATGTTCCCCTCGGACGCCCCGCCACTGCCCAGCGCCGCGCCCCTCACCGTCGCGGCCGCCGCCCGCTGGCGCGTCGCCCGCACGGCCTGGCGGCTGGACGGCCGCTGGCTCGCCCTGCTGCCGGTCGCGTTCGCGGTGCTGGCCACCGCGGTGGAGCCCGCCGCCGCCCGCTGCAACGTCCAGGGGGTCTGCCGGGACACCGGGGGATCGGCGCTGGCCGGTTGGTCGGTCCTGGCCGAGGTGGTCCTGCTGGCCACCAGGATCCGGATCCGGGCGCTGGTCCCGCCCGTGGTCCTGGCCCTGCTCTGGTACCTGCCGGAGGGCCTGGTCACCCCGCTCGCCCGCTGGTCGGCGGTACTGCTCCACGTGCTGCTCACCGTCGTCCTGCTGAGCGCCGAGGCGGGCCGCCGCCGCGCCCGCCAGCAGCTGGACGAACTGATGGCCCCGCCCGTCCCCTTCCCGTGGACGGCCGCGGGAGGGCCCTCGCCCGTCCCCTTCCCCTGGACGGCCGCCGGCACGCACCCGCCCGTCCACCGCGACACCCCGCCCGCGCTGAGCCGCACCCTCGGCGTCCTGCTGCTCGTCGTCGCCGCGGCCTTCCCGCTGTACGGGTTCTGGGCGCAGGCCCGGGCGGACGCGGCCGCCGACCGGTCCGTCCGGGTGACCGGCACCGCGGGCACGACCGACCGGGACGACGTGCTGACCGTCCGCTTCCAGCCGCCCGGCGGCGGCCCCGAGCGCACCGCCGCCCTGGACGTCTGGTGGCAGCGGCAGCCGCAGCCCGGCGAGACCGTCCCGCTGCTGGTGGACGGCGACTCCGTCCGCGCCCTCGGCGACGACTACGACGTCTCCGGCCAACTGAGCGCCGGCGGTCTGATCGCCCTGCCCGGCCTGGTGCTGCTCGGCACGGCCGCCGTCGGCCGCGCCCGGCGCGCCCGACCGGCCTTCGAGGGGTCCGCCCCCGCGCTCGCCGTCCGGGTCCGCGCCGACGCCCGCGGCGACCTGCTGGTCCAGCCGCTGGATGGCCCGCCGGACGGGCCGGGGCTGTGGCGCCTGGTCGAGCGCGACCGCTACCGCTGGGCCGCCGCAGGCGCCCCGGACGAGGCGGGACCGGCCTGGGTGCCGGAGTTCCACAAGACCGCCGGCGAGGAAGCCGACTACCCCGACCTGCTGCGCGGCCACGAGGACGACAGGGCGGAGGACGAAGACGACTACGACGACTACGAGGACGACGCGGACGACGAGGACGACGACGAGGTCTTCGACCGCGCGACCCCCGCCGAGGCCGCCGCGCTGCTGGCCCGGGCCGGCCGCAGCGTGCCCGCCGTGCTGTACCGCGGCCCCGACGGCATCGACCACCAACTCCTCGTCCGCCCCGGCCTGTTGCACGGAGACCCGCACTGGGTGGCGGCCGTGGTCGCCCCGGCCGCCCGGGCCCCGCGGCTCAGCCGCCGCACCGAGCGCTACCGCGAGCGCGAACTCGCCGTCGCCGCGTTGACCGCCGAGACGGTGGCCGCCGCCCCCGCGGCCGGCCCGGGCACCGCGCCGGTGGCCGCCCGCCGCTGGGAGATGCCGACGCCGCTGCGGGCGGCCGCCGGGCCGGTGGCGGCGCTGCTGGTCGCCGCCGCCGTGGTGCTGCTCGACGACGACGGCTGGTGGGAGAACCTGGTCCGCCCGCTGTGGATCGGTTCGACGGCGATCCTCGCCTGCGCCCAGACGCTGTCCTGGCAGATGGTGGCCGACCGCCACGGCCTGCGGGTCGCCACCGCGCTGCGCACCCGCAGCTTCCGCTGGGCGGAGATCAACGCGGCCGCGGTCCACCGGAACCTGCTCACCATCCGGCTGCGCGGCGGCAGGGAGTTCTCCGTCGCCAGCCGCCCCGCGGTCTGGCTGGCCGGCCACTTCGGCGACCGGTACGACCCGGTGGCGCTCGCCCGGACGGTGGCCACCGCCGCCCACCGGCCCGACCTGCGCCCGGACCGGGTCCTGCCGGACCGGCTGGGCGGCCCGCAGCACCTGGTGAACCGGCTCTCGCTGGTCGGCTACGCGGTGTTCACCGTGGCCCACTACGCACTCTGAACCCGTACCGGACCCGTGTCGCAGGGGCGCCGGAACCACCCCGTCCGGGCCCGCGCCGCCGGGCGGGCACGTGTTCTTGATCACAGTCCCGGCGCGGGGGCGCGAGGGGCGCGCGGCGGCCCGGACCGGGACGAGACGAGGACGCGTCCGCACCGGTACGGTGGGCCCCGATGAACACCAAGGCTGCTGAGGAGCTGCCGGCTGTCTCCGTGATCATGCCGGTGCTCAACGAGGAACGTCACCTGCGCACGGCCGTCCGGCGCATCCTGGACCAGGAGTACCCGGGGCCGATGGAGGTGGTGATCGCGCTCGGCCCGTCCCGCGACCGCACCGACGAGATCGCCGCCGAGCTGGTCGCCGAGGACCCGCGGGTGCGGACGGTGGCGAACCCCACCGGCCGGACGCCCGCCGGGCTGAACGCCGCGATCCGGGGCTCCCGCCATCCGATAGTGGTGCGCGTGGACGGCCACGGCCTGCTCACCCCCGGCTACATCGCGACCGCGGTCCGGCTGCTCGGCGAGATGGAGGCCGCGAACGTCGGCGGCATCATGCACGCCGAGGGCGAGACCGAGTGGGAGAACGCGGTCGCCGCCGCGATGACCTCCAAGCTCGGCGTCGGCAACGCCGCCTTCCACACCGGAGGCCTGGCCGGCCCGGCGGACACCGTCTACCTCGGGGTGTTCCGGCGCGAGGTGCTGGAGAAGCTCGGCGGGTACAACGAGGAGTTCATCCGCGCCCAGGACTGGGAGCTGAACTACCGCATCCGCCAGGACGGCGGCCTGGTCTGGTTCACCCCGCAGCTCAAGGTGACCTACCGCCCCCGGCCCTCGGTGCGGGCGCTGGCCAAGCAGTACAAGGACTACGGCCGCTGGCGCCGGGTCGTCACCCGCTACCACCGCGGCTCGGTCAACCTGCGCTACCTCGCCCCGCCGTCCGCGCTGCTGGCGGTCACCCTCGGGCTGGTGCTCGGCGCCGCCGTCCACCCGGCCTTCCTCGCGGTGCCCGGCGCCTACCTGCTGGGCATCGTCGGCGGCGCCGTGACCGAGGGCCGCGGCCTGTCCGCCAAGGCCAGGGCGATGCTCCCGGTGGCGTTCGCGACCATGCACCTCAGCTGGGGCTTCGGCTTCCTCACCTCGCCGCGTTCGCTGGCGCGCCGGGTGATCGCCAGCGTCGGCCCGTCCGCCGAGGACGTGCTCTCCAAGACCGGCTGACGCCCCGTCGCGACCGCCGTCTCCGCCGCCTCCGCCGCTCGCGGGGGCGGCGGAGCCGTGTGGTGGGCCGAGCCGGGCGCGGGCGTCGACGGACGGGCCGACCGGCCCTCGTCGGGCCGTGGGACCAGCTGCCGGTGCACCGGCCGCCGCCGGCCCCCGCCGCCCGCGCGGCGGCCACTGCCGGCCGCGGCCGTCCGCGTGCGGGCGTAGCGTTCCCGCTCCCCGGTCGGGGGCTACTTGGCGCAGAGGTCGGTGTCGTCCGCCTGCACCCGCTGGAGGTCCTCGGGCGCCTCGGTCGGCGCCCCCTCCGCGGTGGAGGAAGCGGTCAGGGCGTCCTTGCCGAGCACCAGCTGCAGCCCGGCCTTCGGGTCCGCCTTCGCGGCCGGCCGGACGGCGTCGGCCGGCAGGCCGAGGGCGGCGGCCAGGGCTCCGGCCGCGGCCTCCTGGCCGGCCTGGTAGGAGACCGTGGTGCCCGCCGCGACCGGGGCGTCGGTGCCGACCGCGGCCTTGGCGAAGCCCTTCGTCCGGAGCTTGTCGACGGTCGGCCCGGACAGCCCGCGCTTCCCGCTGCCGTTGCGGACCGTGACCTGGACGTCCTTGGTGTCCACCGCCGGGGCGGTGGCGGTCGGTGCCGCCGGCGCGGCGGAGGCGGCGCCGTCGGGGGCGGGCGGGGCGGCGGTCTCGGTCAGCGAGCGGTCGCCGGCGACCATCGCGAACACCTGTTGGGCGTCCGGCTGCTTGAAGATGACCCGGTCCTTGTCCTTGGGGTCCTCCAGGACGGGCGCGGTGGCGAAGGTGATGTTCTTGGTGTCCACCTTGCTGATGTCCTGCGCGAGGTTCTTGAGCTTCTCCACGCTGCCGATGCCGTCGTCCACGGTGAGCGCCTTGGTGGCGGCGTCCGCGAGCTTGTAGAGCTTGGTCGGGCTGGTCAGGGTGTCGTCGCTCTTGATCTTGCGGATCATCGAGCTGATGAACTGCTGCTGCAGCGGGATCCGGCTGAGGTCACCGCCGAAGCCGACGGCGTGCCGGGTGCGGACGAAGGCCAGCGCCTCCTCGCCCTGGACGACGTGCCGGCCCTTGGCCATCTTGAGGTGGGAGTCCGAGTCGTTGATGTCCTTGGCGGCGCACACCTCGACCCCGCCGACCGCGGTGGAGAGCGTCTTCACCGCCTCGAAGTTGACCTGGATGAAGTGGTCGACCCGGATCCCGGTGTTCTTCTCGATGGTCTTCCAGGTGCAGCCGGCGTCGCGCCCGCCCTGGCCGAGGCTGTTGTTGAACATGTCCCGCGCCGAGCCCGGGATCTTCTTGCCCTGGGGGGTCTGGCACTCCGGGATCGGCACCATGAGGTCGCGCGGGAAGCTGACCACCGTCGCGTTGGAGCGGTCCTTGGAGATGTGGAACAGCAGGGTGGTGTCGGCGTGTCCGGTGCTGCCCTCGTCGCCGTACTCGCGGCCGAGGCCGGCCCGGCTGTCGGTGCCGATCACCAGGACGTTCAGCGCCTCCCCGGCGGCCTTGGGGCGCTCCGCCTCGTCGCCCAGCTGGACCTTGACGGAGGTCAGATTGCTGTTGAAGTGCCGGTACAGGTAGTACGCCCCGCCGCAGCCCGCGACCATCACCAGGGCGCCGGCGCCGGCGGTCCACTTGAGCGCCCGACGCCGCCGCTGCCGCTTGGCGAGGGCGGCGGCCCGCCGCCGGCTGTCCCGGCGGCCCTCCCCGGCCGGCGCCTCGGGCGTTCCGGCGGCCCGGCGGCGCTGCCGGGGGACACCGGGGGCCGGGTCCACGCGGTACCGGCCGGTTTCCGGTTGCTCCTCGTGCACGGGGGTTCCCTACGTTCGACCGGTCACGGCTCCGGCCCGCCCGTTCTGACGGGCCGATCCGGAACACAGTAGACGAGCCGAACGGGGGAATGGTTCCTGCTGTGATCTGCATCATGTTTGAACAAAGTGGAGGTAAATTCCGTTCGCCGCCGGACATTTGCAGGGCATTCGCCGGACGTACCCGCGCCGACCTGGGGCTCCGCGCGGCCGGGTTCCGGACGCCCGCGCGGCCGCGTCAGTGCTGCGCGCAGGCGTCCACGTCGGCGGTGCGCCCCTCGAAGGTGGGCGAGGCGGTGGCCGAGGGCGACGTCGCCGTCGCCGCCTCGGCGGAGCCGGCGGCGGGGGTCGCACCCGGGCTCGCCCCGGCGCCCGCGTCCGCGCCCGTGGACGGCGTCGACCCGGGCGGCCGGACGGAGACCGGCCGGTCGTCCCGCAGCGCCGTGAACAGCTGGCCGGTCTGTGGCTGCACGAACTCGTCCCGGTCCGAGTCGTAGCGGTACGGGCGGCGCGGCGCGGTCAGGAAGACCACGTTGGGCGTGGGGATGCCGCGCAGGTCCTGGGTGAGGTCGTACAGCGCGCCGAGCGAGGACAGCCCGCCGTCCGCCCGGACCGAGGAGGTCGCCGCGTCCAGCACCGGCCACAGCCGGGCCGGGTTCAGCAGTACCCCCTGCGACTCCACCTTGCGGATCAGCGAGGCCAGGAACTGCTGCTGACGGCCCATCCGCTGGGTGTCGCTGCCGTCCCCCAGGCTCTCCCGGGCCCGGACGTAGCCGAGCGCCTGCTCGCCGTGCAGGGTCTGCCGCCCGGCGGGCAGGTCGAGCCTGGCGTCCTTGTCGTGGATCGGCTGCGGCACGCACACGTCGACCCCGCCGATCGCGTCCACGATCGTCTTGAAGCCGCTGAAGTCGACGATCACGTAGTGGTCGATCCGGATGCCGCTCAGCTGCTCGACGGTGCGGATCGAGCAGGCCGGGCCGCCCGTCTCGAAGGCCCAGTTGAACTGCATCAGCGCGGGCTTGCTGCGGGTGCCGTCCGGCTTCTCGCAGGCGGGCACGCTGACCATGACGTCGCGCGGGACGGAGACCGCCGTCGCGTGCTTCCGATCGGCGGCCAGGTGCAGCAGGATCGTGGTGTCCGAGCGCTGGGTGCCCGCCTCGCCGCCGTAGGAGCCGTTCGAGCCGGAGCGGTCGTCGCTGCCGATCAGCAGGATGTTCTCGGCGCCCCGCGCGCCGGCGGTGCGGCTCGGCCGCTCGGCCTCCAGCTTGGCGAGCAGCCGGTCGGTGGCCGAGTCGGTCCGGATGTTGCCGTCCAGCTTGCGGTAGGCGACGTAGAGCAGCACCCCGGTGGCGACCAGCAGGAACGCGACGACGCCGGCGGTGATCATCAGCCACCGCCGGCGTCTGTGCGGGCGTCCGGCCCCGCCCGGGGAGGCGTCCGCGGGGGGACGGTCCGCGGGCGGGCCGTCCGTCGGGGGAGTGTCGGTCGGGGGGTGCTCGGTGTCGTCCTCGGCCATGGCAGGGATCCCTACCCGCCCGGCCGGGGCCTGGGGGTCACCCGAGGCGCAGTGTCACCCGTTCGGAGTCGATCCGCTTCTCCCACTGCTCGGCGTCCAGCGCCTGCGAGTTGCGGCACAGCACCACCGAGGCGCCGGCCGCCAGCGGCGCCAGCAGGCCGGCCTCCAGGCCCGCCCAGTCGTCGTACGAGAGGGTGGACAGCACCCGGTCGCCGGGCTTCACGCCGAGGCGGACCGCGCCTTCCCGGGCCAGTGCGACGGTCTGTTCGCCCGTCAGCTTCAGCGGCAGCCCGTCCACCAGGGTCTCCAGTGCCTGCCCCTCAGGGGCGACGGGGGAGTACGGGGCGAAGCGGTCGCCCTGGCCGGGCACCTCGGCGGCGTAGTCGAGGAAGCCGTCCGGGCGCTGCGGGAAGCGGCCGCCGAGCGGACGCAGGGCGAGCGCCACCCGCTCGCCCTCGCAGGCCTGGGCGGCCGCGAGTCCGTCCGGGCCGCTGACGACCAGGTCCGTGGTGGCCGGGTCGCCGCCCGGCACCGCCGCCACCCCCACCGACCAGCAGGCGAGCAGCCAGACGGCGCTCTGCCAGTGGGCGGGCAGCAGCAGGGCGGCCCGGTCGCCCGGGCCGGCGTTCAGCTCGTCCTGTAGGAGGTTGGCGGTCTTGGCGACCCAGTTGTCGAAGGTCCGGGCGGACAGCTCCACCCGTTCGCCGGTGGCGTCGTCGTAGAAGGTGACCAGCGGGGCCGCGGGATCGACCGAAGGGGTGCCGCCGCGCAGGAATGCGTGCAGCAGCTCGACGGGGGTGCGGGCATCGGCAGCGAAAGGCGCAGTCATGGTGCGCCCCAGCCTACGGCCTTCGAGTGGGAGGCCGGGAGGGGCGGCCGAACGGGCGCGGGGCGGCGTGGCGGCATCGGTCATTTGTCGTCAATATCCGTTTTATGCGTATCTCACTTCTCGCCGGTGCGGCCACGAGCTGCATCGCCGTCCTGCTGCTCCAGTCCACCGCCGTCCCAGCCGTCGCCGTTCCTGCCGTCGCCGAGCCGGTCCCGGCCGAGCAGACCTCCGCCGGTGGCGGCACCGTGACGAGCCTGTCGCTGACCTCCGCCGAACACAGCGTCACGAAGCGCACCACCAAGCCCTTCTCGCTCATCGGGGTGAGCTGGGACGATCCCCGGCAGTCCCTCGCCGGCACCTCGATCCGGGTCCGCACCCACCGCGCCTCCACCGGCACCTGGACCGACTGGCACCAGCTCGCCGTCGAGGGCGAGGACGCCCCCGACGAGCGGGACGGCCGGTCCGGCATCCGCGGCTCGACGGCACCGCTGTGGACCGGCCGCAGCGACGGCGTCACGATCGAGGTCACCCCCGGGCCGAACGGACTGCCCGCCGGGCTCCGCGCCGAACTGGTCGACCCGGGCAAGGGCGCGGCATCCTCCGCCCCGCGCACGCTGCCGGCCGAGACCGCGGCCGCCCGGTTGCCGCAGGACCACGAGGCGCCGCGCCCGGGCATCGTCACCCGGGCCGGCTGGGGCGCCGACGAGTCGCTGCGCGACCCGGGCTTCGTCTACACCGGGACGGTCAAGGCGGTCTTCGTCCACCACACCGACACCACCACCGACTACGCGTGCGGTGACGCACCGCAGATGATCCGCGCGATCTACCAGTACCACGTCCAGAGCAACGGCTGGCGGGACATCGGCTACAACTTCCTGGTCGACCGCTGCGGCACCATCTACGAGGGCCGCGCCGGCGGCGTCGCCCAGCCCGTCCTCGGCGCACACACCCTCGGCTTCAACACCGACTCGGCCGGCGTCGCCGCGCTCGGCACCTTCACCACGGACGGGCCGCCGCAGGACCTGGTGGACGGCGTGAGCAAGATCGCGGCCTGGAAGCTCGGCCTGACCGGCCAGGACGCGGCCGGCCACACCAACCTGACCTCCGGCTCCTCGCAGAGCCGCTACCCCAAGGGCACGGTCGTCTCCTTCGACACCGTCTCGGGCCACCGGGACGCCTTCGCCACCGAGTGCCCCGGCGACGGCCTCTACGACCGGCTCGGCGACATCCGCTCCTGGGCCGCCCACCTCCAGGGCCGCTGAACCCCGTCAGGACCCCTGGGGCCGGACCGGGTGCTCCTGCGCCGGCCCCGGGCCCCGCCCGATCAGCCCCCGCAGCTCCCGCGTCAACGCCTCCGCCCGGTCCGGCTGCAGGTCGAAGCGCGCCGGTGTGTTCTGCAGCAGTGCGATCCGCCACCCCGACCCGGCGTTCACCGCGATCACCGTCTGCACCGCGTTGAGCGCCGGGTCCAGGTCCTCCGCGTCGTCCGCCACCATCCCGGCGACGCCGTCCAGCTGCACCACGTCCGCCCCCAGCGCCCGGACCCGCCGCACCTTGGCCACGTACTCCGGCGTCGGGTGGTCCGCGAACACCCGCCCCGTCTCGGCGGCGATCGCCGAGCGCCCGCGGTAGCGGGTCCCGTCGAACTCGATCACTTCGCCGTCCTCCGCGAACGGCCCGGCGAAGGCCGCGCCGTCCCGCTGGTTCCACCCCTCCAGCACCCGGCGGTACAGCCCCCGCACCGCGCTCTCGTCCCCGGAGGGCAGCTCCGGCAGCCGCGTATCGTTCATATCCCCATGGTCGGCGACGGGGGCGAAGGAGGCGACGGCAGTGGCGGGCGGGACGGACGGTACGGGCGGCGGCGCGGTGCGGCGCTGGCGGCCGGGCTTCCCGCTGGACGCGGCCCGGACCCTGCTGCCGCTGCGCCGCGGCCCGGCGGACCCGGCGTACCGGACCAGCGGGGACGGCGCCGTCTGGCGTGCCTCCCGCACCCCCGGGGGCGTCGGCACCCTGCGGGTGCTGTCCCGTCCCGCCGCCGGTGAGGTCGAGGCGACCGCCTGGGGCCCGGGCGCGGACTGGCTGCTCGACCGCCTGCCCGCGCTGCTGGGCGCGGAGGACCGGCCGGAGGCGCTGGTGCTGCCGCCCGGTCCGCTGCGGGACGCCCAGCGCCGCACCGCCGGGGTGCGGCTGACCCGGACCGGCCTGGTGCTGGAGTCCCTCGTCCCGGCGGTCCTGGAGCAGAAGGTCACCACCGACGAGGCGTACCGCGCCTGGCGCACCCTGCTGCGGGACTTCGGCACCCCGGCGCCGGGGCCGGCCGAGGGGATGCGGGTCGCGCCGTCGGCCCGGGAGTGGGCGCTCATACCGAGCTGGGAGTGGCACCGGGCGGGCGTGGACCCGAAGCGGTCCGCGACCGTGATGCGGGCCGTGCGGCTGGCGCCGCGCCTGGAGGAGGCGTCGGCGATGGGGCACGAGGAGGCGTTCGCCCGCCTCACCGCCGTCCCGGGCATCGGCGTCTGGACGGCGGCGGAGACCCTGCAGCGCAGCAACGGCGACCCGGACGCGGTCTCGGTCGGCGATTTCCACCTGCCGAACCTGGTCGGCTGGGCGCTGGCCGGCCGGCCCCGCAGCGACGACGCCCAGATGCTCGCGCTCCTGGAGCCCTACCGGCCGCACCGCCACCGGGTCTGCCGTCTCCTCCTGGGCACGGCCGTCCACGCGCCCCGCTACGGCCCCCGCCTCGCCCCTGAGGACCACCGCCGCCGCTGACCGGCGGCCGCGTCCGTCGGGAACCGGAGGGGCGGGGCAGCCGCTACCGCACCGCGATGAAGGCGGCGGCGTCGCGTTCCGGGCGGGAGCGCGGAGGTTCGGCGGGGCGGCCGACGGCGACGGCGCCCATCGGGTCCCAGTCGGCCGGCAGGTCCAGGGCGGCGCGGACGGTGTCGCGGCAGAACATGGTGGACGAGACCCACGCGGAGCCGTAGCCCTCGCCGGTGAGGGCGACGAGCAGGTTCTGCACGGCGGCGCCGGCGGCGACGGTGAACATCTCCCGTTCGGCGGCGGCACGCCGGGCGTCGGGGTAGTCGTGCGAGCCCTCCGTCACCAGGCAGGGCACCACCAGGTACGGCGCGTCCCGCAGGACGTCGCCGCGGGCGGTGCGGCGGGCGATCCTGGCGTCGTCCCAGCCGTCGAGTTCGCGCAGGTCGCGCTGCCAGGCGGCGAGCATCGCGTCGAGCAGCCGGGTGCGGGTCTCGGGCGACTCCAGCAGTACGAACCGCCACGGCGTGGTGTGGTGCGGGGCCGGCGCGGTGACGGCGGCCGCGACCGCGCGGCGGACGGCGGCGGGGTCGACCGGCTCGGGGGTGAAGGAGCGGACGGTGCGCCGCAGGGTGACGGCCTGCCGCAGGGCCTCGGAGGTGCCGAGCCGGAACATGTCGTCCGCGGCGGGCCGGACCAGGGGCCGGGTGCCCTCGCCGTCCTCGACGGTGACCAGCCGGCCCAGTCCGCGCACGACCGCCACCGGTACGTCGGTCGCCTTGCCCTTCACCAGGTCGGCGGCGGCGGCGAGTTCGTCGGCGGTCGCGGTGACGGTGAGCGTCAGCTCGTTGCCGTGGCTGTCGGTGCGTCCGCGGTGGTCGTCCAGGACGGACAGTCCGGCGGCGCCGATCGCGACGTCGGTGAGCCCGTTGCGCCACGGCCGCCCGAAGGTGTCGGTGACGACGACGGCCAGGCGGCGGCCGGTGAGCTGCTGCAGCCGGGCCCGCAGCGCGCGGGCCGAGGCGTCCGGGTCCTCGGGCAGCAGCAGCACGGTGCCGGGGGCGGTGTTGGAGGCGTCGACCCCGGCGGCGGCCATGACGAAGCCGTTGCGGTTCTCGACGATCCGGGCCGGTCCGCGCCGGGCGACGACCCGGACGGTCTCGGCGTCGATCGCGGCCTCGCGGTCGGCGGCGTGCAGCAGCCGGCCCTCGGCCTTGCTGACGACCTTCGAGGTGACCAGCAGGATGTCGCCGTCCAGGTACGTGCCGGCCTTGGCGATGAGCGCGGCGAGGTCGGCCCCGGCGTCGACCTCCGGGATCCCCTCGACCCCCAGGACCTCCAGCGGGCCGGTCACGCGCGGACCCGGTCCGCCAGTGCCAGCGCGGCCCGTGCCATCGCGGCGGTGGCCTCGACGTCGGTCATCAGCAGCGGGACGGCCCGGCAGGCGATCCCGGCGTTCTCGACCGCGGCCACCGACGCCTCGTCGGCGGTGTCGACCAGCCAGCCGTCGATCAGGTCGGAGCCGTAGTTCCGTGCGACGGCCTCCGCCGTGGCCTCGACGCCGACGGCGGCGAGCACCTTGTCGGCCATGCCGCGCACCGGTGCCCCGCCGATGATCGGGGAGAGCCCGACGACCGGTGCCGGGGCGGCGGCGACGGCCTCCCGGATGCCGGGGACGGCGAGGATGGTGCCGATCGAGACGATCGGGTTGGACGGCGGGAAGAGGATGACGTCGGCCTCCGCGATCGCCTCCAGCACGCCGGGCGCGGGCTTCGCGGTGTCCGCGCCGACCGGGATGATCGCTTCGGCGTCCACGGCGGCGTGCAGCCTGACCCAGTACTCCTGGAAGTGGACCGCCCGGGTGCCCTGCTCGTCGGTGATCCGCACGTGCGTCTCGACCCGGTCGTCGCTCATCGGCAGCAGCCGCACGCCGGGCTTCCAGCGCACGCACAGCGCCTCGGTCACCTGGCTGAGGCTGTACCCGGCGGTGAGCATCTGGCTGCGGACGAGGTGGGTGGCGAAGTCGCGGTCGCCGAGCCCGAACCACTCGGGGCCGACGCCGTACTCCTTCATCTCGGCCTTGATCGACCAGGTCTCGTCGGTCCGGCCCCAGCCCTGCTCCTCGTGGATGCCACCGCCGAGGGTGTACATCACGGTGTCGAGGTCGGGACAGACCTTGAGGCCGTAGAGGTGGATGTCGTCGCCGGTGTTGCCGATGACGGTGATCTCGTCCTGCGGTCCGACCGCCGCGAGGAGCCCGCGCAGGAAGCGCGCTCCGCCGATTCCGCCTGCCAGTGCCACGATGCGCATGGGCTCATCCTGCCACGGCCCGACCGTCCGTCAGCCTGCGCTCAGTGCCGCTCGGACGGCGCCCGGTGCGGCTCCGCGTGCTGTTCGGTGCGCTGCTCGGTGTGCTGCTCGGTGTGCTGTTCGGGGACGACGTGGGCGCCGTACTGGTTCATCTCGGTGAGGCCCGGGGTGTAGAGGTGGATGGAGACGGCGGGTTCGAGCGCGCCGTTGACCACCTCGTGCAGGTAGCCGGAGGAGAACACCCTCCCCCAGCCTCCGGCCGGGGGGACCCCCATCCCGCCGGGCCGCAGGATTCGGGAGGTCTCGCCGGCGTGCGTGAGGGAGCGCTCGACGAGCTCGCCGCGGACGACGGTCATCACGCCGGAGGACTCGCCGTGGTCGTGGAAGCCGCTGCTCTGGCCGGGCAGCCAGCTGAGCAGCCAGACCTCGTAGCCGGGGCCGGTCTCCAGCCGGGCGTACCAGCGGGTCAGCGCGTCGTAGCGGACCAGCGGCTCCCAGCGGGCGCGGTCGGCGGCGATCTCGCGGACCAGCCGGGCGTACCCGGCGACGGTGGTGGGGTGGGCCGGCAGGTCGGTCCGGGCCAGGTGCGGGAAGGCGAGCGGGTCGCCGGCGATGGAGACGTCGCTGAGCCCGTCCGCCCAGCGCTGTCCGCCGGTGGGGCGCGGGGAGTGGGCGGCGAGGCCGCGGCGGGCGAGCTTGTTGCGGTCGCGGTTCCGCCTGCGGATGCGGATCATGCGCACGGGAGTCGTCCTCGGAGGTGTCGGCTGGTTCGTCGGGATCAGCCGGATCCGGGATGTCCTGGGGCGGGAATCGCGGGCGGCCTCTGTGCTTCCTGGGGCGGCGCGCGGTGGGACGCGGGCGCCTAGATACAGCAGGAACAGAGGCGACAACAAGAGTTCACGGCACGGCGAAGCGTGGAACCGCTTCGGGGGCTGGTGGACTCTGACATAGGGGCAAGGACACCGCATCCGCGGTGCCGGTGTCAAACCCATGGATGCGGCATTCGAGTGGGTTAGGCCCGGATCTTGCCCTGATGGGGTGATTCATCACTCTCTATGTTTCGATGAGAAGATCGCCGGGAAGGCAGGCCGATGACCGGCCTGTGGTGGTGACCGGGCGTCACCTGGCGAATGGTTGCGGACGGTTCGGCGCAGTTCAGGGCCTTGAGGCGGAAGGTCCGTTGTGTCCGAATATGTACACTATTCGTAACGGCTTGGTGCCGGGGAGTGAATCCTGGCCCCAATACCAGAGCTCGGCTTGACTGGGCCAGAGTGACGCAACTGTAATTTCACTCGTGTCGTCAGCCGCACGAGGCAACGGCAACCACGGGGACGCCAAGTAGGGGCAGAGGAGGCGCGCCACATGAGCGAGCTCTTTGAGCTGTTGATCGGGGACGGCATCACGGAGGACGAGGAGGAACTCGGCTGGCAGGAGCGCGCGTTGTGCGCCCAGACCGACCCCGAGTCCTTCTTCCCCGAGAAGGGCGGCTCGACCCGCGAGGCCAAGAAGGTCTGCCTCGCTTGCGAGGTCCGCTCGGAGTGCCTGGAGTACGCCCTCGCCAATGACGAGCGCTTCGGCATCTGGGGCGGTCTCTCCGAGCGCGAGCGCCGTCGGCTCAAGAAGAGCGCGGTCTGACGGGCCGGCCCACCGGCCCCGCTGACCTTTCGACAACGACGGACAACCGCACAGCTGTACGGGCGCCTCACCGCGGTGGTGGGGCGCTTTCGCGTTCCCGGCCCCTTCCCGCCTCCCCGCCGCCGCTGCCTCCCCGCGGCCTCCGCCGCCGCCTCCCCCGCAGCCTCCGCGGTCCCCTCCGCCGTCTCCTTCACCGTCCCCGCACCGGCCTCCCGGACGAAGCGTCCACCCGGAGCCGTTAGTGTGGTGCGCCATCCGGTTGCCGTTCACCGGCTGTGTCCACCGAGAACTGGGGCCCGCGCACTCGATGACCGTCTACAGCCACCAGAGCGGCTTCACCGCTTCCCGGCCACCCGCCTACCCGCGCCACCTGGTCACCGCGGTGATCGTCTCGCACGACGGCGCCCGCTGGCTGCCCCAGGCGCTGGCGGGACTGCTCGGGCAGGACCGCCAGGTCCAGCGCGTCCTCGCGGTCGACACCGGCTCCACCGACAGCTCCCCGCAGCTGCTCGCCGACACCCTCGCCGACTGGCTCCCCGAGAGCGGCCCGCTCGTCCTCGGCCGCAGGGCCGGCTTCGGCACCGCCGTCGCCGAGGCCGTCTTCAACAGCCCGCCGCTGCGCCCCGAGGACCTGCCCTACCGGCTCGACCCCTCCGGCTACGACCCGGTCACCGGCGGCTGGGACGACTTCGGCGACCCGCTCGCCCAGGAGGACGACCTCGGCCGCGGCGGCCCGCGCGAGACCCAGCCGGTCGAGTGGCTCTGGCTGCTGCACGACGACTGCGAGCCGCAGACCGACGCGCTGCGCCGCCTGCTCCAGGTCGCCGACTCCACCCCCAGTGCCGCCGTGGTCGGCCCCAAGCTGCGCAGCTGGTACGACCGCCGGCAGCTCCTTGAGGTCGGCGTGACGATCGCCCGCTCCGGGCGGCGCTGGACCGGCCTCGACCGCCGTGAGCAGGACCAGGGTCAGCACGACCAGGTCCGCCCGGTGCTCGCCGTCTCCAGCGCCGGCATGCTGGTGCGCCGGGACGTCTTCGAGGAGCTCGGCGGCTTCGACAAGGCCCTCCCGCTGATGCGGGACGACACCGACTTCTGCTGGCGGGTCAACGCCGCCGGCCACCGCGTCGTGATCGCCCCCGACGCGGTGCTGCGGCACGCCGAGGCCTCCGCCCGCGAACGCCGCGCCATCGACTGCGCCTCCTCCCACCCGCACCGGGTGGACAAGGCCGGTGCCGTCTACTCGCTGCTGGCCAACTGCCGGGGCGCGCTCTTCCCCTACGTCCTGCTGCGACTGGTGCTCGGCACCCTGCTGCGGGCCGTCACCAACCTGCTCGGCAAGGACCCGCGCCAGGCCGTCGACGAGCTCGCCGGTCTCGGCCACGAACTCGTCCGGTTCCCGAGGCTGCTGGCCGCGCGCAAACGCCGCGCCCGGACCAGGGCGGCGGACGCCCTGGACGACCGCACGCTCTTCCCGGCGCCCGGCGCCACCACCCGGCTGGCCGTCGAAGGCGTCATCGGCTCGCTCGGGATAGGGGGCAGTGACGACACCGGCAGCCGGCACGGCTCGGCCGAGGCCGGCGGCGACGACGACTCCGAGGACCTGGTCGTCGAGCAGTTCGCGCTGATCAAGAAGCTCGCCCGGCGCCCCGCGCCGGTGCTCTTCGCGGCCCTGCTGGTGTTCGCCCTGATCGCCTGCCGCGGCCTGTTCGGCAGCGGCGAGCTCTTCGGCGGCGCGCTGCTGCCCGCCTCCGACGGCGCGAGCGGCCTCTGGTCGATGTACGCGGACGCCTGGCACCCGGTCGGTACGGGCTCCACCGCCGCCGCACCGCCGTACCTCGGTGTGCTCGCGGTGCTGTCCTGGCTGCTGTTCGACCACGCCGACCTCGCGCTCACCCTGCTCGTCGTGCTCACCGTCCCGCTGTCCGCGGTCAGCGCCTACCTGGTGTCCCGGCCGCTGCTGGACTCCAAGCTCGTCCGCGCCTGGGCCAGTGCCACCTACGCGCTGCTGCCCGCCGCGACCGGCGCGCTCGCCCAGGGCCGGATCGGCACCGCCGTCCTCGCCGTGCTGCTGCCGCCGCTGGCCCGCGCCGCCGCGATCGCGGCCGGTCTCGGCATCCGGGACGAGAGTGCCGCCAAGGGCGCCCGCCCGGGCTGGCGGCCGGTCTGGATGGCCGTCCTGCTGCTCGGTCTGGCCACCGCCTTCGTCCCGCTGACCTGGGCGCTCGCCGTTCCGCTCTGCCTCGCGATGCTCGTCGCCGCGGTCGTGCGCGGCGGTGCCTTCGGCTCCGGCGGTACGGCGCTGCGGCTGCTCGGGCTGCGCGTCCTGGTGATCCTCGCGGTCCCGGTCGCGGTGCTGGCCCCGTGGTCGCTCAAGGTGCTGTCGCACCCGCAGTCGCTGCTGCTGGAGGCCGGGCTGCCCGGTCTGCACGGCACCGGTGCGAGCGCGGCCGGCCTGTTGCTGGTCAACCCGGGCGGCGCCGGCGTGCCGCCGATCTGGCTGTCGGTGGGCGTCGTCCTCGCCGCGCTCGCCGCGCTGCTGCGCGCCGACCGCCGCCGCGCGGTGCTCGCCGCCTGGGGCGCGGCCGGCGCGGGCCTGGTCTTCTCGGTCGTGGTGGCCGGTGCCTCCGTCACCCCGGCCTCCGGCGGTCCGGCGGTCCCCGCCTGGGCCGGCCCGGCCACCCTGATCGCCGGTATCGCCCTGCTGGCCGCGGCCGCGATCGGCGCCGACGGCGCCAACGCCCGCGTCGCCGGGATCGCCTTCGGCTGGCGCCAGCCGGTCGCCGCCCTGGTGGTGGCCACCGCGGTGCTGGCCCCGCTGGGCACCGGCCTGTGGTGGGCGCTGACCGGCGCCGGCAAGCCGCTGCACCGCGCCGACAGCGGTCAGGTGCCCGCCTTCATCGCCGAGGAGGCCGGCACCACCGACCGTTCCCGCACCCTCGTCGTCACCGGCGAGAAGAGCGGCGGCGCCGTCCGCTACACCGTGGTGCGCGGCGCCGGCCTGACGCTCGGCCAGGCCGAGTCCACCGTCGACCCGGCGACCGGCACCCAGGACGGCCTCAACCGGATGGTCGGCAGCCTGCTGGCCGGCTCCGGCGCCGACCAGGCCAACGCCCTGGCCGGCTACGGCATCGCCTACGTGCTGGTCGAGCAGCCGGTGATCGACGTCTTCCGGGACGTCCTGGACACCACGCCCGGCCTGGTCAAGACCAACCAGGACAACGGCACCGCGCTGTGGCAGGTCAGCGGTGCCCCCGCCGTCCGCGCGGTGATCACCGGCCCGGGCACCACCCCGGTGGTCGTCCCGTCCGGTGCCCGCGACCTCGCGGCCACCGTCCCGGCCGGTCCGGACGGCCGCGTGCTGCGGCTCGCCGAGTCGGCCGCGCCCGAGTGGAAGGCCACCGTGGACGGCACCGCGCTGGAGCCCACCACGGTCGACGGCTGGGCGCAGGGCTTCAAGCTCCCGGCCGGCGGTGGCAAGCTGACCGTCACCCGGGAGGGCAGCCTCGCCCACACCGGCTGGATCTGGGGCCAGGTGCTGCTCGGCCTGACCATCCTGGTGCTGGCCCTGCCCGGCCGCCGCAACCACAACGACGACGACCTGCCCGAGGAGGTGGTGGCCGCCGCCGCGCTGGCCGCCGCCGCCCAGGCGCAGGCCCCCGCCCCCGGCAGCCGCCGGGCCCGCCGGATGGCCGAGCGCGGCGAGGGCGGCGAGCCCGGCGCCGACGAGGCCGGGGTGTACGAGGGCCGGCCGGGCGCGGTCCCGGCGCAGCCGGCCGGCGAACCGGTGACCGAGGCGGTCCAGGCGGCCGCCGCCGTCCAGGAGGCCGAGCCGTACAGCGACCCGTACCAGACGTACCAGCAGGCCGACCCGTACAGCTACGACCAGTACGCGGCCCAGCAGCCGGTGGCCGCGCCCTACGGCGGCCAGGGCTACGAGACCCAGGGCTACGAGACCCAGGGGTACGACGGACAGGGCTACGACGGCGGACAGGCCTACCCCCAGCAGGGCTACGAGCAGCCGTACCCGTCGGAGCAGCCGCAGTACGGCTACGACGGGTACCAGCAGCCCGAGCACCAGCAGCCCTGGCTGCCGGGGCAGCCGCAGGCCGAGCCCTACTACGACCCGAACGACCCCAACGGGACCGGCCGGTACCCGCACCAGCCCGGATCGGGGAGCTGACCCGCGATGAAGAAGCCCGCATTCAGGAAGAAGCCCGGCGCCGACGAGGCCCCCGAGCCGGTCGGCACCGCCCCCGCGCCGGAGTCGTCCGCGCCCGACCCGGCCGGCGCGCCCGGCCGGTTCGCCGGCAAGGCCGGCGGGACGAGGACGACCCCGTCCCTGCTCGCCGCGGCCGTGGTGCTCGCGGCGGTGTTCGGGATCGCCCAGGTGCGCCCGCCGGCCGCCCCGGCCTCGGCGGACGGGGGAGCGGCCCCCAGCACCGCGCAGGTCGAGCGGACCGGCGCGGTCTGCCCGCAGCCCCTGCAGGGCCTGACCGGCTCGACCACGCTCTCCGCCTACACCCCGCCCGGGAGCGGCTCCGCCACCGGCGGCTCCGGCTGGCTGTCGGACGCGGCCGCGCCCGCCGTGCCCGCCGCCCAGCCCTCCGGCACCCCCTCGGCCCCGGCCACCCCGACGGCCACCACGCCGGCCCCGACCGGCTCGGGCGCGCCGACCACCGCCCCGGCCCAGGACAAGAACGCCGCACCCGCGGACGCCCGGCTGACCCTGACCAAGCCCGGCACGCCCGCGACCGGCCCGGCGGCCAACGGGGACACCGCGTCCGGCACCGGAGCGGTCGCCACCGGCGCCCTCGCCCCCGGCTTCACCGTCACCCAGACCACCGTGGTCACCGAGCAGCGCGGCCTCGGCCTGTCCGGCGTCACCTGCACCCCGGCCGGCACCGGCTTCTGGTTCGCCGGGGCCAGCACGGCCGGCGACCGCGTCGACTACCTGAGCCTGGTCAACACCGAGTCCTCCGCCGCGGTGGTCGACATCAAGCTGTACGGCGACAAGGGCCTGATCGAGAACGACGCCGCCAACGGCCTGACCGTCGCCCCGGGCAGCTCCCAGGCCGTCCTGCTGTCGACCCTCACCAAGGGCGCCGTCGCCGACCTCGCCGTGCACGTGGTGGTCCGCTCCGGCCGGATCGGTGCCGCCCTGCACGCCGCCGACGGCAACAAGGGCGCCGACTGGATCCCCGCCTCGGCCGCCCCGGCCGACACCCAGGTGCTGCCCGGCCTGCCGGCGGACACCGCCTCGGCCCGCCTGGTGGTCTGGGCGCCGCCGGAGGACGACGCCGACCTGAAGATCCAGCTCTCCGGCAAGAACGGCTGGTTCACCCCGGCCGGCAACGAGTCGATCCACGTCAAGGCGGGCATGGTGGCCGCCGTCGACCTCGGCAAGGTCACCCGTGACGAGGTCGCCGGCCTGCGGCTGTCGCCCAGTGACCCCAAGCACCCCACCCCCGTCGTGGCCGGGCTGCGGGTCGACCGGGCGGCGGCCAACGGCAAGTCCGACGCGGCCTGGCTCACCGGCAGCAACCCGGTCGGCGCCCGCGCCACCGTCGCCGACAACCGGACCGGCGCCTCCACGCTCTACCTGACCTCCGCCGGCGACGCCGCCACCGTCCGGGTCACCGCCTCGGCCGGCAGCGGCGGCGGCACCCCGGCCACCAAGGAGGTCCAGATCCCGGCCGGCGGCACCGTCGCCCTCCCGGCGCCCGAGCCCGCCGGGCTGAACGGGGTCTTCGCGCTCACCGTGGAGACCGTCTCCGGCGGCCCCGTGGTCGCCGCCCGGATGCTCTCCATCCCCGCCAAGGACGTGCCGATGTTCACCGTCCAGGCGCTGCGCGACGACCACAGCACCGTCAAGGTCCCGCAGGCCGCCCAGGACCCGGGCGTCGTCCTGCGCTGAGCAAGCCGAAGGGGCGGCACCGCGTGGTGCCGCCCCGGACCCCGGCCGAACCGGCCCCGGCTCAGTCCTCGTCGTAGCGCGGGTCGATGGCGTCCGGCGAGAGGCCCAGCAACTCGGCGACCTGCTCGATCAGGATCTCGTGCACCAGCGCCGCGCGGTCCTCCCGGGTCTTCGCCCGGATCTCCACCGGCCGCCGGTACACCACGATCTGACTCTTGCGCCCCTGCGTGCCCGGGGACACCCGCCCCAGCGGCACGCCGTCCTCGGCGTCGGCGCCGTCCGGCTCGTGCAGCGGCACCTCCTGGACGGCGAACTCCACCTCGATCAGCTGCGGCCAACGCCGTTCCAGTCGTTCCACCGACTCGCGCACGTAGTCGTCGAACAGTTCGGAGCGGGTGAGCGAGATCGGCACCTGCGGGGGCGCCAGCGGGCCGCGCAGCCCCCTGCCGTGCCGGTCGCGGTGCCGGGGGCGGCGCGCTGGGCCTGTCGATGACTGCGGTGCGGAGCTGTCCATATCACTGCCGAGAGTAGTCCTTGGACGGTCGGAAGTGGACCACTCCGACGGGGAAACGCCCGGGGCGGCCGATACGCGGCCCCGGCGCCCGGAGGGCGACACGGCACACCCTCCGGGCAGGCGGTCTTCGCTCCCCGGCGGGGAGTGCGGTACCGTCCACCCTCGTGAGCTCTGTACGTCGTTGTTCGCGGACCGCGTGCGGCCGGCCGGCCGTCGCGACGCTGACGTACGTCTACGCGGATTCCACCGCCGTCCTGGGCCCCCTCGCGACCTACGCCGAGCCGCACTGCTACGACCTGTGCGCCGAGCACGCCGAGCGCCTCACCGCCCCGCGCGGCTGGGAGGTCGTCCGGCTCGCCGCCGAGGCCGGGCCGCTGCGCCGCAGCAGCGACGACCTGGAGGCCCTCGCCAACGCCGTGCGCGAGGCCGCCCGCCCGCAGACCCCCCGTCAGGGCCGCGCACCCGAGGGCGATTCCACCGAGGGCAGCCGTCGCGGCCACCTCCGGGTCCTGCGCTCGCCCGACAACTGACGACTCTCCCGCACGGGGCGTTCGTCCGGCCCGGGTACGCTGCCCGTCTACCGTCACTGCGTCCGTCGACCGGACGGGCGGTGGGCCCCGACGTATCCCGACCGACCAGTACAGAGACCAGGGTGGAGCCGCAGTGCGCGACCTCAAGCAGCTCGTGAAGGCGTACGACGTCCGAGGCGTCGTCCCGGACCAGTGGGACGAGAGCCTGTCCCGGGCCTTCGGTGCCGCGTTCGTCCAGGTCACCGGCGCGTCCGCGATCGTGGTCGGCCACGACATGCGCCCCTCCTCCCCGTCGCTCAGCCTGGCCTTCGCCGAGGGCGCCGCGGCCTACGGCGCCGACGTGGTGCGGATCGGGCTCTGCTCGACCGACCAGCTCTACTACGCCAGCGGCAAGCTCGACCTGCCCGGCGCGATGTTCACCGCCAGCCACAACCCGGCCCAGTACAACGGCATCAAGCTGTGCCGGGCCGGCGCCGCCCCGGTCGGTCAGGACACCGGCCTGGCCGAGATCCGCGAGCTGGTCGAGTCCTGGACCGCCGCCGACGACACCGTCACGGTCCCGGCCAGGGACGTGAAGCCCGGCGCGCTCTCCGAGCAGGAGACCCTGCGCGGCTACGCCGACCACCTGCTGGGCCTGGTCGACCTCACCGCGATCCGCCCGCTCAAGGTCGCGGTCGACGCCGGCAACGGCATGGGCGGCCACACCGTGCCGACCGTCTTCGACGGCCTGCCGATCGACCTCGTCCCGATGTACTTCGAGCTGGACGGCACCTTCCCCAACCACGAGGCCAACCCGCTCGACCCGAAGAACCTGGTCGACCTGCAGGCCAAGGTCCGCGAGGTCGGCGCCGACGTGGGCCTGGCCTTCGACGGCGACGCCGACCGCTGCTTCGTCGTGGACGAGCGCGGCGAGCCGGTCTCCCCGTCCGCGATCACCGCCCTGGTCGCCGCCCGCGAGATCGCCCGTGCCCAGGCCGCCGGCGAGGCCGAGCCGACGATCATCCACAACCTGATCACCTCCTGGACCGTCCCCGAGGTGGTCCGCGAGCTGGGTGCCAAGCCCGTGCGCACCCGGGTCGGCCACTCCTTCATCAAGCAGGAGATGGCCGTCACCGACGCCGTCTTCGGCGGCGAGCACTCCGCCCACTACTACTTCCGCGACTTCTGGCGCGCCGACACCGGCATGCTGGCCGCGCTGCACGTGCTGGCCGCGCTCGGCGGGCAGCAGGGCACGCTGTCCGAGCTCACCGCCGAGTACGACCGCTACGCGGCCTCCGGCGAGATCAACAGCACCGTCGACGACCAGGCCGCCAGCACCGCCGCCGTCCGCGCCGCCTACGCGGACGCGGAGGGCACCACCGTGGACGAGCTGGACGGCCTGACCGTGGCCGGCCCGGACTGGTGGTTCAACCTGCGCGCCTCCAACACCGAGCCGCTGCTGCGCCTGAACGTCGAGGCCAAGGACCCGGCGAAGATGGCCGAGCTGCGCGACGGCGTGCTCGCCCTCGTCCGCGGCTGAGCTCCGCAGCTGCGCTGCGCGGCTGCGCTCCGAGCCTGAGCTCCGCAGCTGCGCTCCGAGGCTGAGCTCGGCGACTGAGCGAAGCGCGCCTCACCCGAGGCGCTCGTGCCCCGGCCGGTAGGGTTGCCTATCGGCCGGGGCACCTCCGTGCCACCACCGAACTATGGAGAGCCCCATGAAGCTCGAATCCTTCCTGCTGGAGATCCTGGTCTGCCCGCAGTGCCGGGCCGCTCTCGCCGAGGGCGGCACCGAGGAGCAGCCCGAGCTGGTCTGCACCGGCGCGGACTGCGGCCTCGCGTACCCCGTCCGCGACGGCATTCCGGTCCTCCTGGTGGACGAGGCCCGCCGCCCGGCCTGATCCTTGGGGCGAAGCCCCACCCCGCCAGCCGCCCAGGACCGCAGCCGGAGGCCCGCCGCATGCTCGACGACACCCTGCTCGACGACCCGGCCGCCCTCCAGCGCGCGGACCGGGACGGTGCCCTGCTGGCCCTGGCCGGTGCCGGTGCCCGGGTCCGCACCGCGCTGCGGCAGGCCGACGCGGCCGGCCTCGACCGGCTGCGCCCGGACGGCCGCCCGCGCGCCGTCCTGGTCGCCGGACACGGCAGCGCGCTCACCGCGGCCGGGATGCT
Organism: Kitasatospora sp. NPDC059599; assembly: GCF_042735125.1. Classification (NCBI taxonomy): domain Bacteria; kingdom Bacillati; phylum Actinomycetota; class Actinomycetes; order Kitasatosporales; family Streptomycetaceae; genus Kitasatospora; species Kitasatospora sp. NPDC059599. The sequence goes on from NZ_JBHWCL010000109.1 coordinate 28,205, forward strand.
GGCCGCGCTGGCCGGCACCGCGAGCCTGGTCGTGCCGCTGCCGCCGGCCGAGGCGGCCGCCCCGCGCGCCGACCGGGCCGGCGCCCCGCCCGCCTTCACCACCGGGCTCGGCTGGCAGCTGCCCGGCTGGGCCGGCCCGCTCGACCTGCTGGTGATCAGCTCCGCCGCCGGCGGCGAGCAGGGCCTGGTCGGCCTCGCCGAGCAGGCCTACGCGCGCGGCTGCGCGGTCGTCGTCACCGCCCCGGCGGGCAGCGCGCTGGCCGAGGCCGCCCTGCAGGTGCGCGCGCTGCCCCTGCCGTACGTGACCTCGGTGCTGCCCGAGGACGGGCGGCCCGCCGTCGCGGCCGCCGAGCCCGACCTGCCGCCCGAGGACCCGGCCGCGCTCTGGTCCCACCTCGCCCCGCTGCTGGCGCTCGCCCAGAAGATCGGCCTCACCCAGCTGCCGTACGACGCGCTGCCGGGCGTCGCCGACCTGCTGGACGCCACCGCCGTGCGTTGCCGCCCCGACGCCGCCGCGTACACCAACCCGGCGAAGGGACTGGCCGCTCGGCTGGCCGGGACGGTTCCGCTGCTGTGGGCCGAGGGCCCGATCGCCGGCGCCGCCGCCGACCGCTTCGCCGCCCAGCTGGCCGACCGGGCCGGACGGCCGGCGCTGGCCGGGGAACTGCCGCAGGTGCTCACCGCCCACCGCGGCATGTTCACCGGGCAGCTGGGCGCGGGCGCCGACCCGGACGACTTCTTCCGTGACCGGGTCGAGGAGCCGGACCCGCTGCACCTGCAGGTCCTGCTGCTGAGGCACGCCCCGGGCCCGGCCGGCGGAGCGTCGGACGAGCAGGACGGGCCGGCCGAGGTGCCGGAGGAGGACACGGGCCCGCGCAGCTTCGGGGTGACCCGGGCACACCGGCTGGCCGCCGCGCACGACGTCCGGCTGACCGAGTACGCGAGCGCCCGGCCGGACGTGCTGCACGCCCTGGTCGACCTGGTCGCGCTGACCGACTTCGCCGCCGTCTACCTGGGCCTCGCTGCCGCGCAGTCCTGAGACGGTCGAACGGGCCGGGCCGCGCGGCCGGTACGGTAAGCGGTCGACGACGCTGACCGACCCCGTGAGGACACCCAGGCATGAGCACCGAAGGCGGCACCAAGGCACTGGTGGCGGCGCTGTCCGCGAACCTGGCGATCGCGGCGGCCAAGTTCGCCGCCTTCGGCTTCACCGGCTCGTCCTCGATGCTGGCCGAGGGCGTGCACTCGGTGGCCGACTCCGGCAACCAGGTGCTGCTGCTGGTCGGCGGCAAGCGGGCCCGCCGGGAGGCGGACGAGGAGCACCCGTTCGGGTACGGCCGCGAGCGCTACGTGTACGCCTTCCTGGTGGCCATCGTGCTGTTCAGCGTCGGTGGCCTGTTCGCGATCTACGAGGGCTGGCACAAGGTCAACCACCCGGAGGCGCTGGACTCCTGGGTCTGGGCGGTCGGCGTGCTGGTCTTCGCCATCGCGATGGAGGGCTGGTCCTTCCTCACCGCGATGCGGGAGTCGGCGAAGATGAAGGGCAACCGGAGCTGGGTGCAGTTCATCCGCACCGCCAAGGCGCCGGAGCTGCCCGTCGTGCTGCTGGAGGACACCGGCGCGCTGATCGGCCTGGTGCTCGCGCTGTTCGGCGTCTCGCTCACCGTGATCACCGGTGACGGCGTCTGGGACGGCATCGGCACCCTGTGCATCGGTGTCCTGCTGGTGGTGATCGCCGTGGTGCTCGCCATGGAGACCAAGTCGCTGCTGCTCGGCGAGTCCGCCGACAAGGACGCGGTGCGCCGGATCCGCGAGGCGCTGGTGGACGGCCGCTCCGTGACCCGGGTGATCCACATGCGGACCATGCACCTCGGCCCGGAGGAGCTGCTGGTCGCCGCCAAGATCGGCGTCAATGCCGAGGACAGTGCCGCCCTGGTGGCGGAGGCCATCGACGCGGCCGAGGAGCGGGTCCGGGCCGCCGTCCCGATCGCGCGGGCCATCTACCTGGAGCCCGACGTCTACAGCGCGGAGAAGGCCGCGGCGGGCGAGGACCCGGCCGCCACGCCCGGCGGGCCGGGCCCGGAAGCCGCGCACTGACGCCCCTCCGCCCCGCCCCGAGCGGGCGGCGGAGCCGCACTGGAGCCCCGGTCGGGCCGGGGGCCGAAATCGGTCATCGGCAGACGGCCGGTGGGGCCGTCGGTGTAGATTCGTCACCAGAGCCAGAACGTCGCTGCTGATGGCGGTCGATCGGCGGTCCGCGCCCGTAGGGTGTGCGCCGGTCGAGGGAGAGAGGTCCTCCGACGGTTTGTGCTGCGCAACAGGGAGCCGGTCCGCCACCGCGGGGACCCGGCGGCCCGGGCGTAGCCGTGCACCCGTACGGCCTGCCGCGCGCGACACACGACCGGACCTTCGGCCCCACCCCATCAGCGAGGAGCAGACGCATGTCCAGCGACACCACCGGTGACTTCAAGGTCGCCGACCTTTCCCTGGCGCCGTTCGGCCGCAAGGAGATCCAGCTGGCCGAGCACGAGATGCCCGGCCTCATGTCCATCCGCGCCGAGTACGCCGAGTCGAAGCCGCTGGCCGGCGCCCGCATCACCGGCTCGCTGCACATGACGATCCAGACCGCCGTGCTGATCGAGACCCTGACGGCGCTCGGTGCCGAGGTCCGCTGGTGCTCCTGCAACATCTTCTCCACCCAGGACCACGCGGCCGCGGCCATCGCCGTCGGCCCGGAGGGCACCCCGGAGAACCCGCAGGGCATCCCGGTCTTCGCCTGGAAGGGCGAGACCCTGGAGGAGTACTGGTGGTGCACCGAGCAGGCGCTGACCTGGCCTGACGGCAAGACCCCGAACATGATCCTGGACGACGGCGGCGACGCCACCCTGCTGATCCACAAGGGTGTCGAGTTCGAGAAGGCCGGCAGCGCGCCGGACCCGTCCACCGCGGACAACGACGAGTTCCGGATCATCCTGGAGCTGCTCAACCGCACCCTGAAGGACACCCCGAACAAGTGGACCGAGGTCGCCGCCACCATCAAGGGCGTGACCGAGGAGACCACCACCGGTGTCCACCGTCTGTACGAGATGCACCGTGACGGCCAGCTGCTGTTCCCGGCCATCAACGTCAACGACTCGGTCACCAAGTCGAAGTTCGACAACAAGTACGGCTGCCGCCACTCGCTCATCGACGGCATCAACCGTGCCACCGACGTCCTGATCGGCGGAAAGGTCGCGGTCGTCTGCGGCTACGGCGACGTCGGCAAGGGCTGCGCCGAGTCGCTGCGCGGCCAGGGCGCCCGCGTCATCGTCACCGAGATCGACCCGATCTGCGCGCTCCAGGCGGCGATGGACGGCTACCAGGTCGCCACCCTGGAGGACGTCGTCGAGACCGCCGACATCTTCATCACCACCACCGGCAACAAGGACATCATCCTGGCCTCCCACATGGCGCGGATGAAGCACCAGGCCATCGTCGGCAACATCGGCCACTTCGACAACGAGATCGACATGGCCGGCCTGGCGCAGCTGCCGGGCGTCGTGAAGACCGAGGTCAAGCCGCAGGTCCACGAGTGGCGCAAGGCCGACGGTCGCACCATCATCGTCCTCTCCGAGGGCCGCCTGCTGAACCTGGGCAACGCGACCGGCCACCCGTCCTTCGTGATGTCCAACTCCTTCGCCAACCAGACGATCGCCCAGATCGAGCTGTTCACGAAGACCGAGCAGTACCCGATCGGCGTCTACGTGCTGCCGAAGCACCTGGACGAGAAGGTCGCGCGCCTGCACCTCGACGCGCTGGGCGTGAAGCTGACCACCCTGACCCAGGACCAGGCCGACTACATCGGCGTTCCGGTCGAGGGCCCGTACAAGCCGGAGCAGTACCGCTACTGATGCGGTGCCGCTGAGGTACTGACGCCGGTGGCCGGCACCCCGAGCGGGGTGCCGGCCACCGGCGCGTCCGGCCGGTG